>JBHADN010000274.1:0-10051 GCA_041855085.1 Catonella sp. | reverse complement strand
GACGCGAACGCGCCCTACACTGGTTTTGAAGACCAGGAGGCACACCAGTTACCTAACCGCCCCCAAAAAAGCAACGCATATATTATATATAATAATTCAGAAATTGTCAAGTTGTAATTCCTAAAACCGCAACCGCCGTTACGCCTATATAAGACAGTAGTGTATTGCCTGTTCTTTCAAATCCGACATTTCAAGCATTTTTCTTATATTTTCTTCAAACTCCGGAGGCGCGCTCCAAGCCAGACCGCAGCCTGCGGATATAACCTTCGGCACAGGTATCATTCTGCCCTGTATGTTATTTTCAATACAGAGCTTTTCCATCCTCATAGCATCTGTGGTATTGTGAAAGGTCACAACCAGTTTAGGCTCTTTCTCTCTCATCTATACCTCTTACGGACGGATTACGCTGCCTGAATCAATCAGAAGCTGAGCAATATCATACATATTGGATACGGAACCTACCTGAAGCTTCTCGGTCAAGCCGTAGTAGTTAAGGCACGCACCGCAGGTCATAATATTAACTCCCGCCTTTTCCAGATTTTTAAGGTCTTCCAGAGCTGCCGAGCCCTCTGTCGTAAGATAAGCGCCGCTGTTATAAAACACTATATTGTCAGGTGTAGGATCTACATTGGTAAGTGTAAATATAAATGCTTTCATGAGGTTTTTTCCCAGCTCCTCAGTTCCGCTTCCCATTGTATCTCCCGAAATAACCACGGTCACAGGGCCGCTCTTACTGCCGCCGGCTTCTTTTGCAGCTTCATTTGCCGTCTTAACCTCAATTCTTACTAAAAACTCTTCATCGGACTTCTTCTCGCTTGCCGCCGAAAAACTGCTCTTTCCTGCCAATTTCAACAGATTTTGCACAGCAGTATCATTGTCTACAAGCACTTCCAAAATTCCATCCTCGGTAAATTCCTCACAAGCCTTTTTTGCAGTTACAACAGGCAACGGGCAAGCCATACCCCTGCAATCCAATTTCTTTTCCATAAATGCCTCCATTTTTGTAAACTCCATATACAGCCGCCCACAGTTATGACAACTTTTATTATATGCTGCTGCGAATACTCTGGGTTTAATTTCTATACTCTAAAAGTCTATCATCATAGTCGGTTGAAGTCTAATAGAGTGTATAAATAAATACCGTCTTATATTTTATTTTTCAATAAGTGTATTATTTTACTCTTCTGCCAGAATGCGCACAGCCTCTATAGCGGCATCTATCTCCTCTTCCGTATTAAAATGTGAAAAGCTGAACCTCACAGCCCCCTGCTCCACGGTACCGAGCGCCTTATGCATAAGAGGTGCACAATGTCCTCCAGGTCTTGTGGCTATTCCGAAACGCTCCGAAAGTTCATCGCTTACCGCTCCGGACTCAAAATCAGCTATGTTCATTGTAACTATAGGACAGCGCTCCGCTACTGAAAAGTCACCGTATATCCTGACATCTTTTATGTCTTTTATGCCGTTGTAAAACCTCCACATAAGAGCATTTTCTCTATCTCTTATGTTTTTCATACCCTCTTTGTTTATATAGTCAACGGCAGCTTCCAGTCCCGCCAGACCATGTCCGTTGAGCGTTCCCGCCTCAAGCCTTGTAGGCATCTCCTTAGGCTGATACTCATTGTAGGTCTGAACCCCTGTTCCTCCGGACAAAAGCGGCTTTATCTCCACTCCTTCTCTTACACATATTCCTCCTGTTCCCTGAGGGCCTAAAAGTCCCTTGTGCCCTGTAAAACAGAGGATATCAATATTCATCTCCTTTACATCTATAGGAAAAACACCCGCAGTCTGCGAGGCATCCACCAAAAATAGAAGTTTGTGCTTTTTTGCTATCTCTCCGACTCTTTTTAAATCCACCGTATTACCTATAAGATTTGAGCCTGCGGTACATATTATAGCCTTTGTATTCTCCTTTATACGGTTTTCAAACTCATCGTAATCAAGTCTTCCAAGACTGTCCGTTGAAACAAAGGACAGCTCCGCTCCCTCATCTCTCATCTGGTACAGGGGGCGAAGCACGGAATTATGCTCCATGACCGTAGTTATTACCGCATCTCCTTTTTCCAGTATGCCCTTTATTGCTATATTTAAACTCTCTGTGGCATTCATTGTAAAAACTATACTGCCCGGACCGTCAGCATTAAAAAACTTCGCAAGCTTCATTCTTGTAGAAAACACTCCCCTGCTTGCACCGAGGGATGCGGAATGTGTTCCTCTCTCTGCATTGCCGAGCGTGGTCATAGCTTCCGCAACCGCCTCTACTACCTCTTTAGGCTTAACTCTGGTTGTTGCCGCATTATCCAGATAAATCATATCATTCCTCCTTATACCGCCTTATTTCCTCTAACCTCTCCTTAAAATGCTTCTCCTCGCCCATTCCGAACGGCTCGTAATAGTGCCTGTCCTTCAACGAGTCAGGCAGACATCTCATCTTCGTTATCTTATCCTCGTAGTCATGAGCATATTGATAGCCCTTTCCATATTCCAGCTCAGCCATAAGTGAGGTAGGTGCATTTCTTATATGAAGAGGCACCGGCTCCGAAAATGTATTTATCACATCATCCTTCGCCTTAAAATACCCCGCCTCCATAGCATTCGACTTCGGGGCAAGTGCCATATAAGTAACCGCTTCCATAAGATTTACGGAGCATTCCGGCATTCCGAGAAAGTGACATGCCTGATATGCGGCAACTGCCAGCGGCAATGCCTTAATATCGGCAAGTCCCACATCCTCGCTTGCAAACCTTATAACTCTTCTCGCTATATAAAGCGGCTCTTCCCCCGCCTCAAGCATTTTTACCAGCCAATATATGGCGGCATCGGGATCCGAATTTCTCATCGACTTGTGGAGAGCCGAAATCAGATTGTAATGCCCCTCTCCGTTCTTATCATACAACAGAGCCTTTTTCCCTGTACATTGCTCCACTATTTCTCTTGTGACTATTGTCTTTTCTTTAGTGAATTCTCCGTTGTTTATAGCCATTTCAAGCGTGTTTAGGGCGGTTCTTGCATCTCCGTTAGAAAACAGGGCTATAATCCGTATAAGCTCGTCACTTATTTCAACATTCAGTCTTCCGAAGCCCTTTTCGGAAACCACAGCCCTTCTCAAAAGCTCGGCTATATTGTCTGCGGAAAGCTCCTTCAGCACAAAGACCTTGCACCTTGAAAGCAACGCCGAATTTATTTCAAATGAGGGATTTTCCGTGGTTGCTCCAATCAGAACTATACTTCCCCTCTCCACAAAAGGCAGAAAGGCATCCTGCTGAGCCTTGTTAAACCTGTGTATCTCGTCTATAAAGAGAACCGTCCTCCTGCCAATCTTTCTGGCGGACTCCGCCTTTCCCATGACCTCTTTTATTTCTTTAATCCCGCTTGTAACTGCGCTGAAATTTATGAAATCCGAATCGGTTTTTGCAGCAATTATCCCTGCCAGAGTAGTTTTGCCCACTCCCGGAGGCCCCCACAAAATCATAGATGTGATATTGTCCTCCTCTATCATCCTCCTGAGCAGCCTGCCCTCGCCTATAAGATGTTCCTGACCTGTAAATGCGGAAAACTCCTCCGGCCTTAACCTGTCAGCCAGAGGAGTCACATTACGGCCTGTGTCAAAAAAAGACATCTGTTCCATTATGCAATTTCGCCTTTATTATTTATTTTTTTCTTAAATCCTATTCCCTTTTTGGGAGGTTTGTCCTCAGAATAGATTATACGCGGCTTTTCTTCGCCTTTGACGGAAGCTGCTGTAACTATACATCTTACAGCTTTTTCTTCAGACGGAAGCTCAAACATGGTTTCAAGCATGGTCTTTTCCATTATAGCTCTCAAGCCTCTGGCACCTGTCTTGCGCTTTGCCGACTCTTTTGCTATCTCCCGTATCGCCTCTTCCTCAAACTCCAGTTCTATGCCGTCAAAACTCAACATTTTCTTATACTGCTTAACTACGGCATTTTTAGGCACGGTCAAAATATTCATAAGCGCTTCTTCGTTAAGAAAATCAAGGCTCACAATAATAGGCACTCTGCCTATAAATTCAGGTATCATTCCGAACTTTACAAAATCCTGAGGTTCAATCTGTTTGAGAAGCTCGGAAACTTCCTTCTTTGACTCGTCCTCTATTTCTCCTCCGAAGCCTATGGACTTGCGTCCTATTCTTTTGCCTATAATCTTTTCAATACCGTCAAACGCCCCTCCGCAGATAAAAAGAATATCCTTGGTGTTAATCTGGATAAACTCCTGCTGAGGATGTTTCCTGCCCCCCTGAGGAGGCACGGAAGCCACAGTTCCCTCAAGCATCTTAAGAAGAGCCTGCTGTACTCCCTCTCCTGAAACATCCCTTGTAATAGAGGTATTCTCCGACTTTCTCGTTATCTTATCTATCTCATCTATGTAGATAATGCCATGCTCGGCTCTTTCTATATCGTAATCCGCAGACTGTATAAGCTTTAAGAGCACATTCTCCACATCTTCTCCTACATAACCCGCCTCTGTAAGAGTCGTAGCGTCCGCTATTGCAAACGGTACATTTAACAGCTTAGCCAAGGTCTGTGCAAGATAAGTTTTTCCCGAACCGGTAGGGCCGACCATGACGATGTTGCTCTTCTGAAGTTCAACATCCATGTTCTTTCCCATCGCGACTCTCTTATAATGGTTGTAAACCGCCACAGCCAGCGCTTTTTTTGCATTATCCTGACCTACAACATACTGATCCAGAAACTCTTTAATCTGCATCGGCCTGTATAGTTCAAGTCTTTCCGCCTCTTCCTCATATTCAAAATCTTCTTCAATGATTTCGGAGCAAAGGCTTACACATTCATCACAGATATGCACTCCCGAGCCCGATATAAGCTTTCTGACCTGATCTCCCGACTTACCGCAAAATGAACACTTAAATCTGCCCAGTTCATTAATCTTTGCCATTTAATCCTCGATTCTATACTCTTTTTGTGACTATTTCATCTATAAGACCGTAAGCCTTAGCCTCTTCTGCCGTCATAAAGTTATCACGCTCGGTATCTCTTGCTATATCTTCTATCGGTTTTCCCGTGTTTGCGGCAAGTATCTCGTTAAGTCTTTGACGAGTCTTGATAATGTTGTCGGCAACTATCTTAATATCCGATGCCTGACCTCTTGCGCCGCCTGACGGCTGATGTATCATAATCTCCGAATTAGGGAGTGCAAATCTCTTTCCCTTTGCTCCTCCGGCAAGGAGAAATGCCCCCATACTCGCAGCCATTCCCATGCATATTGTAGACACATCACACTTGATATAATTCATGGTGTCATATATAGCCATACCTGCCGTTACCGAACCGCCCGGACTGTTAATATAAAGATGTATATCTTTGGACGGATCATCCGCCTCAAGGAAAAGCAACTGCGCAATTATAACATTAGCGGATACATCCGTTACTTCCTCGCCTAAAAAGACTATTCTGTCCCCTAAAAGTCGGGAATAAATATCATACGATCTCTCTCCCCTACTCGTCTGTTCAATGACATAAGGTATCAAACTCATATATTAACCTCCTGACAGATTATTCCTCTGCCGCTTCCTCTTTCTTCTTCCTTGGCTTTCTTGCAGGCTTTGCCTCTTCGGCATCATCGCTCTCAACCGCAGCATCTCTTACAAAATCAAGTGCCTTTGCTACTGCAATATCCGCCATTATGCTCTTCTTCTCTTCTTCGCCTATAGACTCCTTAAGCTTGTCGACTTCCATATTGTATGCCTTGGACATCTCCTCAAGCTCTTTTGCAAAATCCTCTTCGGAAGCCTCGATATTCTCAGCCTTAGCTACCGCTTCAAGCACAAGTCTTGTCTGTATTCTTCTTAAAGCCTGAGGTCTGAGATTTTCCATAAATGCCTCAGGTGTCATACCTGTGAACTGGAAATACTGCTCAGGGCTAAGTCCCTGACTGCGTATTCTGTTTGCAAAATCTCTAGCCATCTGGTCTGTCTGTGCGCTTACCATAGCATCAGGAATATCCATATTAGCCGCCTCGATAACCTTGTCCATAGCCGCTTCTTCTTTTGCAGATTTTGCAGCATTTTCCTTACGCTCGGAAATTCTCTTTGTAAGAGCCTCTTTGTACTCCGCTACAGTATTGTACTCGCTTATATCCTGAACGAAATCGTCATCCACCTCAGGAAGCTCCTTATGCTTAATCTCCTTAAGCACTACCTTAAATACTGCCGGCTTGCCTGCGAGTGCGGTAGCGTGATACTTCTCAGGGAAGGTAACATTTACATCAAATGCATCTCCGACCTTATGTCCTACTATCTGCTCCTCAAATCCCTCTATAAAAGCTTTTGAGCCGAGTGTAAGAGGATAGTTCTCGCTCTTTCCGCCCTCAAACTGCTCTCCGTCCACATATCCGTCAAAGTCGATTACAGTTTCATCGCCGTTTTCAGCGGCTCCGTCCTCAACCTTAACTGTTCTTGCATTCTTGTTTCTGTCGATATCTATTTCCTTGTTAAGCTCTTCCTCGGAAACGCTTACATCAACTTTGGCAACCTTAACTCCCTTATATTCGCCAAGCTCCACTTCAGGCTTGGTTGCAACCTTTGCGGTAAATATAAAAGGCTTCCCCTTTTCAATCTGTGTAACCTCTATCTCAGGCTGTGAAACTATCTCAAGATTGCTTTCCTTAACCGCCTCTTCATAAGCGGCACCTATAATCTCATTAGCTGCATCCTCAAAAAACACCTCGGCACCGTACATCTTTTCAATCATGGCAAGAGGTGCTTTTCCCTTACGAAATCCCGGAACGGCTATCTTATTCTTCTGCTTCTGATATACTTTGTTTATTGCTGCATCCAGCTCTTTAGCATCTCTCTCAATGGTAAACTTTACCATATTCTTCTGCTCTAAATTTTCAATCTGTACACTCATTTTTAATTATTTCCTCCTTATTTATAGCAATTGCACGCTATATCACAGAATATCATTATAACATACCGAAACTCCTATTTCAAGAGTTTAGCTTTACATATCCCTGAGCCTTTACGGTATTTACTATCTTTTCAGCCGCTTCTCTGCATTTTTCGTCATTATCCGCCTCAACCATCACTCTTACAAGCTGTTCGGTTCCGCTCTTCCTTAGCAAAACTCTGCCGTTTCCCTCAAGCGCCTTTTCCGCCTCATCTCTTGCCGCCATGACAATGCTGTCATTCATCACCTTATCTTTATCGGACACTTTCAGATTTACCAAAAGCTGAGGATATATTCTGAAGCCCTCCGTAAGCTCGGAAAGCTTCTTCTTGCTGTCAAGCACCGCCTCCATTATCTTAAGCGAGGTAAGCACTCCATCTCCCGTCGTTGCATACTTGCTGAATATTATGTGCCCCGACTGCTCTCCGCCCAGAGAATATCCGTTTTTTACCATATTGTCGCTCACATACTTGTCGCCTACATCCGTCTTTTCATACGATATGTTCAGCTCGTCAAAAGCCTTGTACAGTCCCATGTTGGACATAACCGTAGTCACAACGCAGTTTCCGTTCAGTTCTCCCCTGCCCTTAAGATACTTCCCGCATATATAGAGTATGCTGTCGCCGTCAACCACATTTCCTTTTTCATCTACCGCAAGACACCTGTCGGCATCTCCGTCGTAGGCAAATCCCAGGTCCAATCCGTTGTCGGCTACAAATTTCTGTAAATGCTCTATATGAGTTGAACCGCAGTCCGTATTTATATTTGTACCGTTAGGTTCGGCATTTATCACATAGGTCTTTGCTCCCAGCGCATTGAATACCGCCGTGGCAATCTGGTGTGCCGAGCCGTTTGCACAGTCTATCCCGACTCTCATATCCTTAAAGGATTTTGTAGGTAACGATATGAGATATCCCAGATATCTGTTTCTTCCCAGAACATAATCAACCGTTCTTCCTATGTCCTCTCCGGTTGCAAGAGGCAGCTCGTCCTCCTCTTTATCTATATATTCTTCTATCAGATTTTCAATCTCGGACTCAAGCTTGAAGCCTTTTCCGTTGATTATCTTTATACCGTTGTCGTAAAACGGATTGTGGCTTGCGGATATCATTATACCACAGTCAAAATCCTCGGTTCTGACTACATAGGACACGCTCGGGGTACTTGTAACATGCAGAAGATAGGCGTCCGCGCCGCTGGCGGTAAGACCTGCCGCCAAAGCATATTCAAACATATAGCTGGATCTGCGCGTATCCTTACCGATAACAACTTTCGCTTTCTTTCCGCCGCCATAGTAATGCCCTAAAAATCTTCCCACCTTATAGGCGTGATTGACAGTCAGCCCTACATTCGCCTCTCCTCTGAATCCGTCCGTTCCGAAGTATTTTCCCATATTATCTCCTTAAATCCTGAAAAAGCCTTTTCCTATTATCTCGCTGGTATTTGTAAGTATTATGAATGCCGCAGGATCGGTTTCCTTCAGAAAATTTCTCAGTATAACAGCCTGCTTTCTTGTAACAACAGTAAGTATCATTATCTTGTCCTTGCCTGAATACGCTCCCTTTCCGTCTACAACCGTAGCCGAACGGTTAAGCTCATTTTCTATAAACTCCAGTATAGGCTCGGGGTTATCGCATATTATATTTATATACTTACAGAGATTTATATTTTCTATGACATTGTCTATTACAAGCGATTTCACTCCCAGCCCCAGCATAGACATAAGCCCCGTCTTTACACCGTAGACAAAAAATGTTGTAGCGGCAAGCAGACAGTCCGCCGCCAGAAGACCTGCCCCTATATTCATAGATGTGTATTTTTTCAGCAAGACCGCTATTATGTCAGTTCCTCCGGATGAAGCTCCTATGTTAAACAATATGGCACTTCCCACCGCAGGGAAAAATATACCGTAAGCAAGTTCCATCATGGTTTCATTTGTAAGCGGCTCCGTAAGCGGATATATGTACTCGAGCCCCTGCAAAGACAGCGACATAAGCAGGGATGTGTAGATTGTCTTAAGTCCGAACTCCTTGCCTACAAACATAAATCCTATAATCAACAGCACTACATTAAAAATAAGAACTATGTTTCCCTTTGTCAATACTCCGACCGTGTAATTTGAAAGAATAACGGCAATACCCGTCACCCCTCCGAACGAAAAGTTATTGGGAAACTTAAAAAAGTAAATTCCTATTACCATAATCTCTATGGCAACCGTCATCCAAAAAATGTCTTTTAACTTCAAACTCTTAGCGACCTTAGCCATTGTATTCTCCTTAAAAAGAACAAAGAATTACCTCACACACTATCCGCAGCCGTGCGCATCCTGTCGTAGGCTTTTCATTGTGCAATAGAAAATTCAAACAAATTCCTAAAACATAATGAAAAAAACCGAACCTTATGCCTACTGCAACAAAGCTCGGTTATCAGTGCGGATAACAGGAGTTGAACCTGCACGGGTGTTCCCACCAGAACCTAAATCTGGCGCGTCTGCCAATTTCGCCATATCCGCACAAGCTGGGCTAGCCGGATTTGAACCGTCGATGCGGGAGTCAAAGTCCCGTGCCTTAACCGCTTGGCTATAGCCCAAAAAATACAAAGAAATACAAAGACTCGCGCCTTTGTATCAGAGGGTGGGTAGAGGGACTCGAACCCTCGCTATCCAGAACCACAATCTGGCGCGTTAACCAACTACACTATACCCACCATATTCTATGAAAGTGTACCAAAGAGGACTCGAACCTCCGACACACGGCTTAGAAGGCCGTTGCTCTATCCAACTGAGCTATTGGTACAAACACCCATTCCGGTTATACCCAAAATGAAAGCGGGTGATGGGAATCGAACCCACGTATCCAGCTTGGAAGGCTGGTGTTCTACCATTGAACTACACCCGCATACGCGCTACTCGCTTCATCAGCGAACAAGACGTATTATAAAGGAACTTTTTTGATTTGTCAACATTTTTTTCAATTTTTTATACAAAATATTTTTCTGATAAATTATTGAAAGACTTAAACGGCAACAAATCTGGGACTGTATTCTATTTTCCCGGTTTCTTCATCTACTTCCATGATCAGATACGTTTCTTTCCGGTCCTGCTGTCTGGGTCTTCCGAGACT
>JBHADN010000273.1:0-2785 GCA_041855085.1 Catonella sp. | reverse complement strand
TTCAAGATACTCCGGCTACATACCTGTATGCTCCGCATTTTCTGCAAACTGCAGTTCGTAGTATCTCTTATATACTCCACCCTTTTCCATAAGCTCTTCATGGCTTCCCGCCTCGCTTATACATCCGCCGTCCACTACAAGTATCTTATCCGCTCCGCTTATGGTACTCAGTCGGTGGGCTATGGTTATACAGGTTCTTCCTACGCTCAGCTCTTCCAGAGATTTTTGTACTATTCTCTCACTTTCGTTGTCGAGTGCGGAGGTAGCCTCGTCAAGCACCAGTATTTTCGGATTTTTCAGAAATACTCTTGCTATGGATATTCTCTGTTTCTGACCTCCTGAAAGCCTCGTTCCCCTCTCTCCTACCTGAGTATCATAGCCGTCCGGCAGGCTTTCTATAAACTCATGCAGATTTGCTTTCTTGGCAGCATTCACTATTTCTTCCATGTCGGCTCCCGGTTTTCCGTAAGCTATGTTCGAAGCAATAGTACCGTTGAACAGATAAATATCCTGCTGCACCAGACCTATATTTGCCCTGAGCGACTTTAAGGTAACCTCTCTTACATCAAAACCGTCAATCAGCACCCTGCCGCCGCTTACATCATAGAAACGCGATATCAGCGAGCATATAGTGGTTTTCCCCGCTCCCGAAGGTCCTACCAGCGCAAGCTTTGTCCCCGGTTTTACTTCGAAGCTTACATTTGAAATTACATCCTCATTTTCTTTATCATACCTGAAAGACACATCTTCAAAGCGTATCTCGCCCTCTGCGGCAGGCATATCCTTTGCGTCCTCCGCCTCCTCTATGTCGGGCTTTTCTTCCATAATCTCTTCAAAACGCTTAAAGCCTGCAAAACCTTTCTGCACCATCTCTGTAAGCTCTACCAGCATTTCAAGAGGAGAAACAAATACATTTATATAAAGTGCAAAGGTCGCAAGCATAACGGGGCTTAGCTTTCCTTCCGCTACGAAGATGCCGCCCGCCAGTACCAGACTTATATACAAAAGCCCCTGAAAAAAATTGTTTCCGCTGTGGAAGCGCCCCATTGCATAGTAATTTTTTCTCTTTGATACAAGAAAGGCTTCGTTGCTCTCCTGAAACTTATGTCTTTCTATATCCTCATTTCCAAATGACCTCACTACCCTTATTCCGCCAAGCGAATCCTGCAGGCTTGCATTTACCTCTCCTATCTTTTTTCTGTTGTCGGCAAAGGTTGCACGCATTATCCTGTTCTGTGAAATGCTGAATGCCAGCATAAGCAGGGTAACTGCAAAAAGGACTCCTGCCAAAGGCGCATAGATGGAGGTCATGATTGTAAACGAACCTATAATTTTTATTGACGCTATAAACAGGTTTTCCGGTCCATGGTGTGCAAACTCGCTTATGTCAAAAAGGTCTGACACCACTCTCGACATCATAACTCCTGTATTGTTTTTGTCATAATAAGAAAAAGAAAGCCTCTGATATTGGTCAAATATATCCCTTCTCATGTCGGCTTCCATCATTGCCCCCATAATATGTCCCTGAGCGGAAACATAGTAGCGGCAGGCGGATCTTATAATGTACATTCCTGCCAGAGCTGCTGCAAGCATAGGAAGTACTGCATATATCTCCGCCTCCGTCCTGTAAAAAATATTGTATGCCGCTTCATGCAGTATAAGCGGAAAAGAAATATCCACCGCAGATATTACAAGCGCACAGAAGAGGTCGAAAAAAAACGGAAATTTATAGGGCTTGTAATAAGAAATAAAACGCTTCCAAGTATTCAAAATATCTTCCTTTCTTCAGTTCCCCAAGTCTTTATAACCAAGTGTACAATTCTGTATGCGAACCTCTTTTCTCCGCATCTTTTCTCGCAAGATAGAGAGCGTCGGAGGCTGCAAAGTCGTCAAATATGCTCTGTCCGTAGCAAAGCTCTTCCGCAATTTCCGAATACGGCTGTAAAGCGGTATCCTTTCTCTTAGCGGCGGCAGGCTTTAATCTCTCCTGTCCCGTCGAATTCCTTTTCTTTCTGCTTTTCTTTTCAGTCACGTAGTATTCCTCAGTGCCATACTGTGCAACGGGCTCGGTAATTTCCTGCGAGTACTGAGATACCACAGGGGCGCTATGCTCCTTTATTACCCTGTCCATAGTGGCTGCCGCAATTTTTTTATCTGTCTTTTGGGGATTGTTTCCCGCTTTTTTACTGAAAATAACTATCAGAGTTACAATCAGAATAATCCATTGAATACCCATAACCTACCTCCTTGATATATGGCAAAAATATCCGCTGCACATAATTATGTGAGCTTGTTCAGCCACATTCCCTTTTTAACCATTACAAAGCCTATTATACATTTTATAATGTCCACAATCTGTATCAACAGATAAAGTACAATTATATTTATATTGGTAAACTCAGCCATAACATAGGCAATAGGTACTGTTGCTATCCACATAAAAACGCTGTCGAACAAAAATGTAATAAAGGTATTTCCCCCTGAGCGTATAGTAAAATAGCAGCTTGTTGCAAATGCATGTATAGGCATACAAAACGCTATGACCACTATAAATGAGGTCGCAAGCGATTTGATATCTGCGCTTGTATTGTATATCATAGGGAAAAACGGAGCCGTAACAAGCAAAAGAACTGCAGTTCCCATACATATTACCTGATTGAAAAAAATCAGCTTAGTCGAATAATCTTTAGCCTCTTCAATATTCCCCGCTCCGAGCCTCTTGCCGAGTATTATGGATATGGAGCTTCCCATAGCTATGACGGCTACATTAAACAGATTGTAAATA
>JBHADN010000272.1:0-5644 GCA_041855085.1 Catonella sp. | reverse complement strand
CAAACAATCCGACATATTTGGTACTTTTCAAGCAGAGGGAGATAAAAACTTCTCAGAAATTACAGCGATATGAAGGACTTGAGAAAAAGCTGTTGAGAGAAACCGGGAAAATACCTGAAACTCTGAAAAGAGAGATTGAATTTGTAAAAGGAACGGTATAAATAACAAAAAATTATGTGCAGACCGCCGCACCGAGAAGTACAGCCTCTCGGTGCGGCGGTTTCATACTGCATTAAGAACGGTATCTACAGCATTTTGGTGGTCCATTCCGACAAATCCCAGACATCGGTGGCAAGCCCTTCATAAAATTCAGGCTCGTGGCAGACCATTATGATACTGCCTTTGTAGGCAATAAGCGCTCTCTTAAGCTCATCCTTGGCATCCACATCCAGATGGTTGGTAGGCTCGTCAAGTATAAGAATGTTGCTCTTTCTGTTTATCAGCTTACACAGCCGTACCTTAGCCTGCTCGCCTCCGCTAAGCACCCTTACCATACTTTCTATATGTTTGGTGGTAAGTCCGCATTTACTGAGAGCACTTCTTACCTCATATTGAGTGAAGCCCGGGAATTCCTCCCATATCTCATTAAGACAGGTCTTGTTATTGTTTTCATTGGTTTCCTGCTCAAAATAGCCAAGCTCCTGAGAGTCGCCGAGTCTTACTTCTCCGGACAGGGCAGGAATAATTCCCATTATGCTTTTTAGGAGAGTCGTTTTACCTATACCGTTTGCTCCCTCTATAACTACCTTTTGCCCTCTTTCCATATACAGATTCATAGGTTTGCTGAGAGGGCTGTCATAGCCGATTACCAAATCCTTTGCTTCTAGTATTACCTTTCCGCTTATTCCCGCTTCAAGGAAGTTAAAAACAGGTTTCGGTTTTTCTCCGGCAAGCTCGATTACTTCCATTTTATCAAGCTTTTTCTGCCTTGACATAGCCATGTTTCGGGTTGCCACTCTCGCCTTGTTTCTTGCAACAAAATCCTTGAGGTCAGCTATTTCTTTCTGCTGTCTGTTGTAGGCGGCTTCCTGCTGGGCTTTCTGCATTTCGTACACCTCGAGGAAGTTGTTGTAGTCGCCTACATAGCGTCTCAGTTCCTGATTGTTCATGTGATATATTATATTTATAACGCTGTTAAGAAACGGAATATCGTGGCTTATCAGTATAAAGGCGTTTTCATATTCCTGCAAATATCTTGTAAGCCACGCTATATGCTCTCTGTCAAGATAGTTTGTAGGCTCGTCAAGGAGAAGTATATCAGGTTTTTCGAGCAGCAGTTTTGCGAGCAGAACTTTTGTTCGCTGACCGCCGGAAAGCTCGGTCACATCATTGTCAAGACCTATGTCGGCAAGCCCCAGAGCCGCGGCAACCTCCTCCACCTTGGCATCAATCATATAGAAATCGTGCAGAGTGAGCATATCCTGAAGTGTGCCGGTTTCTTCCATAAGCTTCGCAAGGGTTGCCTCATCCGCCTCTCCCATCTCCATATACGCTTCATTAAGCCTCTTTTCTATATCAAAAAGAGAATCGAAGGCTGACTTTAACACGCTTCTTATGGTCATCCCGGGAGTAAGCACCGCATGCTGATCCATATACCCTGCATGGCAGTTTTTAGCCCACTCGATTTTTCCCTCATCCGGCATCTGCTTGCCTGTAATGATATTCATAAAAGTAGACTTGCCCTCGCCGTTTGCACCTACAAGCCCTATATGCTCTCCTGCCAGCAGACGAAAGGACACATCATTAAAAATTGCCCTGTCGCCAAAGCCATGTGTCAAATGCTCCACATTCAATATACTCATAAATAAAACCTCGTTTTAAGATTAGTTGATTTTACAACCTCTATATAATATAGTAATAAGAAGGTATTTTCAAGATACCGGCGGGAAATTATGTGCTCGGCGCCTTATAACCGCCTGTGCCTCAGGTGCAATAATCTGGGCTTATCATTATAATTGGGGTTGAAGTATGAGGGTAAATTTTATAAAATACATATAACAAATCGAAGGCGGTATTAATCGATACCGCAATTTGCGGTTTGAAAAAACAGGACAGGAGAAGAATCCATGAACGACCAGTATTTAGAAGAAGGAATAAAGTGTAAGGACACCCCTAAAAATAAGGGAATAAGGGTAGGACTTATACTGCTTACCGTCATATCTTTTTTAGTAATAGTTGTAAATCCGGCACTTATAGTTGCGCCGATAGTTGCCATATCGCTTACCGTATTTATATTTTCAAGACTTCACACGGAGTATGAGTATATATATGCAGACGGGCAGATAGATTTTGACAGGATAAGCGGAAATGCTAAAAGAAAGACCGTGCTCAGGGTGGATATCGAAAACGCGGAGGTAATAGCCCCTACAAACTCGGATGCGGTAAAGAATTTCAACAACCACAACGGGCTTAAGATAAAGAATTTCACTTCCTATGACAGCTCGGTAAGTAATTATTCTATTATAGTAAGACAGAATGGAGAACTGCTGAAGGTAATGTTCGAGCCTTCCGAAAGAATGATTAAAAGTATGAAGTACAAGCAGCCGAGAAAGGTAAGAGAGTATTAAAGCACACCCTGTCCGCCGCTTATGTATGCGGCGGACAGAAAGCGGCAAAGTCTTTATTTCAGGCGGCATTGCAGGTGCTTAGGAAGAAATGAAGGAGATGAAGGAGTCAAGGGCATCATTTGAAGCGCCCTCGCGCAGGTAGGTAAAGCCTATTTCCCTCTTCTTTATAGGGGTAGCAAGCGGTATAAGCTCCAACTCCCCGGACTCTATTTCATCCTTTACGAAGTCGGTAATTACACAGGATATTCCAAGACCTACCTTGGCAAATTCTATGAGCAAATCCATGCTGCTGACTTCAAGGATATGGCCGTTAAGCATCTGACCTGTGGAAATTTCATTTTCCCTTATGTAGCTGTCTATGTAGCGACGGGATATATTGTGCTGGTCGAGCAGCATAAGGTTTGCATACTGAAAAGGATTTTTTTCCGCATCGGGATGTCTTTTTTTCAGATTTTTAAGGTAGGCGGGCGTTGCTACAAAGCCGTCGCTTACCTTGCCGGTAGGCATAAAAACAAAGTTGTCATGTCTGCCGCTTTCGCCTATAAGCCCTATATCAGCCTTGCGGTTTTGCAGAAGGCTTAATGTCTGGTAAGTAGACTGGCAGCTTATGGAGATTTTAATGTGAGGGAACAGACTCACAAATTTTTCGAGATACGGCATAAGCACATATTTGCACAGCGTTGTGGACACACCTATTTTAAGGTTTCCCGTACCGAGTTTTTTGTTTTTCTTTATAGCATCCTCTGCCTGCTTAAGGTGCTTAAATGCGGCATTGGTCTGTTCATACAGGAGTTTTCCGGCATCAGTAAGGCTGACTCCTCTTGAACTTCTTGTAAAAAGCTTAGTTTCTAAATTTTGTTCCAGCCTTGTCACCGCCTTGCTTATGGCAGGCTGGCTTATGTAAAGTTCTTTGGCGGCATGCGAAATATTGCCCGTTTCGGCAACTATGTTGAATATGTGGTAAAGAGATAGATTTTGTTCCATTCCGGCATCCATTTTTCAGTTTCCTTTCAAAAGTTACAGAGTAATAAAGCGGTTGCGTTTCGCATATAGAGTGTTTACTATAAAACATAACTGTAGTTCATAGTAGTTATACATAATATATATTTTTATTATATATCAATAACTGCTATAATACAACTTGAATTCTTGCAATAATGGCGTAAAGTACGGGATGAAGCCGACTAAAATATCCGAAAGAAGAGGTATACCATGGGAATGACAATGACTCAGAAGATTCTCGCAGACCATGCGGGACTTACAAGTGTAACGGCAGGAGAACTCATAGAAGTAAATCTTGACATGGTTTTGGGAAACGATGTGACTGCTCCGGTGGCAATAAAGGAGCTGTCCAAGTTTAAGGATGCTAAGGTTTTTGACAAAGACAAGATAGCCCTTGTGCCTGACCACTTCACCCCGAATAAGGACATAAAATCGGCGGAGAACTGCAAATGTATGAGAGATTATGCCATAGCAAACGATATAACCAACTATTTTGAGGTGGGCTGTATGGGTATTGAACATGCTCTTTTGCCCGAAAAAGGAGTGGTAACGGCAGGAGAATGTATCATAGGAGCCGACTCGCACACCTGTACCTACGGAGCGTTGGGAGCATTTTCCACAGGTGTCGGAAGTACGGATATGGCGGCGGGTATGGTAACGGGAAAGACCTGGTTTAAGGTTCCTTCCGCTATAAAGTTTGTGCTTACGGGTAAAATGAAGAAATGGGTAAGCGGAAAGGATGTAATTCTTCATATAATAGGTAAAATAGGCGTGGATGGGGCATTGTACAAATCCATGGAGTTTGCGGGCGACGGCATAAAAAACCTGACAATGGATGACAGGTTTACTATAGCGAACATGGCTATAGAGGCAGGTGCAAAGAACGGCATATTCCCGGTAGATGACACCACGCTTGACTATATTAAGGCACATTCCCAAAAACCTTACAAGGTATATGAAGCTGATGCAGACGCGGAGTATGACGAGGTTATAGAAATAAATCTGTCAGAGCTTGAGCCTACTGTAGCTTTTCCTCATCTTCCGGAGAATACAAGAACAATAGCGGAAGCGGGGGACATAAAGATAGATCAGGTCGTTATCGGCTCCTGTACCAACGGCAGAATTTCAGATATAAGAGTGGCGGCGGAAATTATGAAAGGTAAAAAGGTGGCGGCAGGACTCAGGGCTTTAGTAATACCTGCTACACAGGAAGTTTATCTTACTGCGCTTAAGGAAGGGCTTATAACGACCTTTGTAGAGGCGGGCTGTATAGTAAGCACCCCTACCTGCGGGCCATGCCTCGGCGGACATATGGGAGTACTGGCGGCAGGAGAAAGGGCGGTTTCCACCACAAACAGAAACTTTGTAGGACGCATGGGACACACGGAAAGTGAAGTTTATCTCGCAAGTCCTGCCGTAGCGGCGGCAAGCGCGATAACAGGGAAAATAAGTGCGCCACAGGAACTGGGCTTATAGGAGGCAATATGAAAGCAAATGGAAAAGTTCACAAATATGGAAATGATGTGGATACAGATGTAATAATCCCGGCAAGGTACTTAAATACTTCAGATCCTAAGGAGCTTGCAAGCAAGTGTATGATAGATATAGACGCGGACTTTGTAAACAAAGTGTCTGAGGGAGATATTATGGTGGCAGGCGACAATTTCGGCTGCGGCTCGTCCAGAGAGCATGCTCCTATTGCTATAAAAGCCTCCGGCATAGCCTGTGTGGTTGCAAAGACCTTTGCAAGAATATTTTACAGAAATGCAATCAACATAGGGCTTCCAATCATAGAATGCAAGGAGGCGGCAGAAGCCATAGAAAACGGGGACGAGGTGGAAATCGACTTCGACACCGGCATAATCACAGACAAGACCACAGGGAAAAGCTTCACAGGACAGGCATTCCCTGAGTTCATAAAAAACATCATCCGACAGGGCGGATTGATAAATTATATAAATTCCGAGGCAGGGAAGTAGGGGGGAAATGCTTCAAAGGTGCTTAGACAGGCACTTTTGGAGCATTTTTATTGAAATAAAAATCTAAATGTGATAAAATGTGAGCACTTGTCATAT
>JBHADN010000271.1:0-2773 GCA_041855085.1 Catonella sp. | reverse complement strand
CTATCTTGGAAATAAACACAAGCTGCGATTTTTCATATTCCCTGCAAGGCTTAAAATCTATATTTTTTCCTACGACATCTACCTGATTGAAACCCTCTTCCGCCAACTCTACAAATCCCTTGGCTCTGTAAATATCGGGAGTAATCCCCGTTAAAAAATTAACCAACTCCTCTTTTCTAATCTTTCCCTTTATCTCCATCTGCAAGGTTTTAGGCTTGGTTTCTTCCGAATTTGTAGTTTCCTCATTTTCCGCCCATTTATAGAACAGCAAATCTTCTTCCAGAAAACCGTAGTCCAAATCCCCGTTTCTGCTTGTAATTATCTTGCAGACAGGATTGATGCCTCGTATTTTCTCCGTTATCTCCGCCAATATTTTTTCATCCGCCAGATCACACTTAGTTATAACCGCCAGATGACAATGTTTAAGCTGTCTGTTCACAGTTTCCATATCCCCCAACTGCTCATTGAAATTGAGTGCATCCACCATACAGACTACACCTTTAAAATCATATTTTTTATCGGAAACCACTTCCGCCGCAGTCAGGATTTCTTCTACATTTGACGGATCTCCCAGTCCTGAACTCTCTACAAAAAGGTACTCAAACTCGTTCTTTGCCATCTCCCCCAGAGCCTGCACAAAGTTAAGCTTAAGACAGGAGCAGAATATTGAGCCTCTGTTAATCTCAACCATCTGTATATCGTCATTTCTAAGTATATTGCCGTCTATACCCAGCTTTCCGAATTCATTTTGTATAATTCCTATTTTTCTGCCCTTAAGCCTCTCTATGAGCCTTAACAGTACGGTTGTCTTTCCTGAACCTAAAAATCCGGTAAGTACATATAGCTGTGTATTACTTTCCATATCCTTCTCCCTTCAATATCTCAACTATTTCTTCCTTTGTGAGCTCTCTGCCTACAGAAACCACTTTTTCTCCCACAACGAGCGCAGGAGTGCTCATAACTCCGTAGCTCACTATCTGTACAAGGTCTGTAACATGGTCTATTTTTATATCTAGATTCAGTTCCGACAAGGCTGCCTCAACGGCATTCTTCATATCCTCACATTTGTCACAACCGCTCCCCAGAATTTTTACCGCAAGTTCCATAAAATACCTCTTTTCTGCAAATTTCTACAATACAGGCTGCAAAGCGTTGAACAGATAGCCCGCAATCATGATTCCCGCCACACATATGGCAACAAATACCGCTAACAGCCTTGGCTTTACAGCCTTTCTCAACATAATAAGCGACGGAAGTGAAAGTGTGGTTACCGCCATCATAAATGCCAGCACCGTACCCAGCCTCGCTCCCTTTGTAAGAAGTGCCTCGGCGATGGGAATTGTTCCGAAAATATCCGCATACATCGGTGCTCCTACAACCACCGCCAATATAACTCCGAACGGGTTGTCACTCCCCAGCACCGCCTGTACAAAGCTCTCCGGTATCCAATTATGTATAACAGCTCCTATTCCAACTCCTGTAAGTACATAGGGTATTACTTTTTTAAATGTTGAGGCTGTCTGCCTCTTGGCATAATTTATTCTCTCCCTTTGTGAAGACTTCGGAATGTCAATTTGTACCGCATTCACATTTTTAATGAAATCTTCTATATAAGAATCCATTTTAAGCTTTTCTATAAGCCCTCCTCCCGCAACCGCTATTAAGAGCCCCAAAATAACATATATTACAGCCACCTTTGCCCCAAATATACTTATAAGCAGGATAAGACTTCCAAGGTCCACCATAGGAGAGGATATTAAAAATGAAAAGGTTACTCCGAGCGGAAGTCCCGCACTTGTAAATCCCACAAAAAGCGGAATGGACGAGCAGGAACAAAATGGAGTTACCGTGCCCAACAGGGCGGCTATGCAGTTTGCACCTATTCCCCTAAAATTTCCCAGTATCTTCCTGCTTCTCTCCGGCGGAAAATAGCTTTGAATGTATGAGATAACAAATATCAGCAGACAAAGTAAAACTGTAATCTTTATTACATCATAGATGAAAAACTGTATGCTTGCTCCTGCTCCGGAGGATATATCTACTCCAAGAGCGGCTAAAAGTTTTCCTACGAGCCTGTTAAGCCACTTCATTCCCAAAAGTTCATCTTGAATAAAATTCCACATCAGCAGCACTTCCTATCTACCTTACAGCCTGACAACTCATCTACAAAGTTCCTGAAATCTCCAAGTGTACTGCAGTTAATAGAATAATAACTCCATTTCCCCTCTTTCCTTACATCCACAAGACCGCATTCACAAAGTATTTTCATGTGATGCGACAGCGTCGGCTGTGTAATCTCAAATTTTTCAAGCAGCTTACAGGCACACTTTTCCCCGTCCGACAGCATCCGGATTATTTGCAGACGATTTGAATCTCCCAAAGCCCTGCATATTAATGCTATATCAACAATGTCCATATTCCACCTCACATAGATTGATATCTATGTATTATTTATAGCATGTACAGAGCAGGTTGTCAACCGTTATGTCTTCTTATGCCGTTTTTTATCCTTAGAACCTCAGAAGAGTTTCTAAAATCATGACCACCAGCTTAGCTGGAGGTTTGCTCTGCGACTATAAGCCGCTGTTTCCTGCCTGCCCCTAAAGGGGCACTGAAAAGTTTAACTTCCGCACTACATTTTCTGGCTGGCTCTAAAGAGCCTGTTTATTTGCCTTTTATTACCGGCTCACCCGTAAACGGGTCAATGTATTCACTTAACGACATTTGATCATATTCCAAATCCTCTGTTAATTGGTTTCGGATATATTCTTCT
>JBHADN010000270.1:0-3320 GCA_041855085.1 Catonella sp. | reverse complement strand
TAACAGATACAGACCTACCCCAAAAATAATTAAAATTACCGCAAAAATAATATATGGCATATACTTCTCCATACAACCTCCTAAAGTTCTTTTATGGCATCCCGTTTTACAGTCATTATCTGCCAAACAGCCACACATAATCATACCATAAATCTGTTACAAATACAAGAAAGCCGGCTTTAATATTTTAACCCGCAACTTCTATCAGATGACCGTCGGGATCTTTTAAGAGTATACATCTCCTGCCCCAGGAATTTACATACTCATCTTTTAATACAATGACATCCTTTCTGTCTTTCAGACGGCTTAAAAATCCGTCAAAATTACCCTCCTCAAAAAATAATTCAAAGTCATTTCCGCTTCGCACCTCTGCCTTAATTGCATCCTTCCATACAGTTTCAGCCTGAAGCACAAGCCTTTCCGTCATTATCACATTATCTCCGAAGTCACTCACAACCTCAAGCCCGAACAGACTGCGATAAAATTGCTTTGATTTTTCCATATCGCTCACAACTATCAATACATTTCTAAGACTCACTTTCCCGCTCCTTTCAATCCTTTTATAACTGCTTTTCTTTCCGCACTCAGACACTAACCGTGCCTCACCTTACTATCATCGGCATCTTCTCCTGTCCTCCTCATCCAGTATTATATTGTATCTGTTCGGGTTCAATATATTCAGCTCCTCCTCTTTGAGATACCTCAGCATGCTTATAAATCTGAATCCGTCAAGCCGCTCTATAAATCCCAGTTCCTCTTTGTACACGGGAAACAGCCTGTACTCCTCTCCCTCTGCGGCGGAAATAGTAGATAAAATAATTGCACCCGTAAATTTAAAATCCGCAGGGCAGTCCTTCGTAAACTTAAAATAACTTCCCTGTCTTAGTTCGAGTTTTCCCTCGTCTATAAGCTCCTTCGACTTCCTTAACAGGGATACTGCCCAGCTCCGGCTCTCCTCTTTCTGCTGCCCGTCTGACGGCAGACCGATGGATATCTTTCCCGACCTTGTGTTAACCGTGATTTTATGGCAGGATGTTTCAGTTCCCCTGACTACAGCTTCAGTTTCCATATTCTTCATATTTTCCATATAACCTCGATTCTATACACTTTCTGCTTAAAGACATCCGCCGTTTGCAGGTTTTATTTAAAATTGTTGACTTTTTTCTTCATTTCACTTAAAATCATTGTTAATAAGTGGCTTCTAACAGAGTGCCGCTTATTAAAGGTTTATGGGTTAGATTTTTCTAACCTGTTATGTAAAATCCATACTGAAAGCTGACTGTAAAAGCAAAAAAGTAAAGGGCGGTTGTATAAGCAAATGAAAATAAAGAAAATTTTTTGGATAACACTCGGATGTATCGGACTTGCTCTTGGTGCCGCAGGTACTGTAGTTCCTGTCCTGCCTACCGTTCCTTTTCTGCTGCTTGCGGTTATCGGCTTTGGAAAAGGCTCGGAAAGGCTTCACAACTGGTTTACAGGAACTAAGCTTTATAAGTCTAATCTCGAGTCTTATGTAAAAAAACAGGGAATGACTCGAAGTACCAAAATCAAAGTCATGACTATTATCACTTTTCTTATGGCTCTCGGGTTTTTTATAATGTTTCGTAAAGAACTGTATATACCCTGTGCAGTACTTGCCGCAATATGGATTTCCCATATTATATATTTTCTTTTCGGAATAAAAAACTACAGCCCGGAAAAAAACTCGCAAAACTGGGGAACTTCTGAAAGTCGACATTAGTAAATGCCGACTTTCAGTTTTTATTCATATCTATAAAACTACATACTTAGGTACTCCGTCTTTATATATGCAGCTCAGTTCACCCTTTACCAACGGTCTGAGATACTGAAGCATTTTTTCATTCACTCCGTTCTGCTCCGAATTTATCCAGTTAAGCGGAACTTTCTTTTCCTTGTTTGCCACCTCTTTTATATCTATGCTGCCATACTCCACCTCGTAAGGTTCTTCCGCAATTCTCTTAAAAGCCGCCATCTTTCCGCTTTCTCCGTCAAGCCCTATTCGTACAGCCTGCTTTCCGAGCTCTTTTGAGATAGTAATATCCGTTTTGCTGAGTATATGAGATGCGCACCTTTGCAGCAAACTCAACTCTATATATCTTGCCTTATACTTAAGCCTCTCTTTCACAATCCTTTCCAACAGCCTTCCGTTACCTGCAAGCTGCACATGACCGAAAGCATCCACATCGGCGGCGCTTCCCGTTTCAGACACCGCGGAGGTTTCTATCTGTGTTCCCTCGCTAAGAGCCACTATTATATTTTTAGACTGCTTTAGAGCCTGTTGTAAATCTGCAATGAACTTTTCCTCTGAAAGCTTTACTTCACTTAAATAAATGAGAAACGGCACATCTTTGTTGACTTCTTCTGCAAGTGCCGCCGCGGCTGTAAGCCATCCCGCATTTCTTCCCATAATCTCTACTATAAGTATATTTTCCTTGTCGTATACCTTCACTTCCCTCGCAAGCTCGCTGCAAACCGCCGCTATGTATTTTGCCGCAGAAGGAAATCCCGGACAAAACTCTATACCGCACAAATCATTGTCAATTGTCTTTGGAGCGCCGTTTATTACTATATCCGTTATCCCATTATCTCTAAAGTATTCCGAAAGGCGATACACCGTATCCATTGAGTCATTTCCGCCAATATACACAAAATTGCCTATATCATATTTTCTGAATACCTCTACAACTCTCTTAAAATCCGTTTCGTCTTTTTCCGGAAGTGCAAGCTTATATCTGCAAGAGCCGAGCGCAGCCGCAGGAGTTACAGTTAAGATTTCTCTCTCTTCTTCTGAAAGGGAAGATAAGTCTACAAAATTTTCCTTTAATATTCCTTCGACTCCATACCTTGCTCCATACACCTTAGCCCCTTCGTTCTTAGACATCCATTCTTCTACAACCCCTACCAAGGTAGCGTTTATTGCCGCTGTAGGTCCGCCTGACTGTGCCACAATTAAATTTTTCATACCTCTCCCCCCTTATGATTTACAGATTTTCCCAGTCTATTCTTTCATTTTTATAAAAATATTCTCTGTCCCTTTCCCCTATTTCTCTTAAAATCCGACAAGGATTGCCTACCGCCACCACATTAGGCGGAATATCCTTTGTTACTATACTTCCTGCTCCTATTACCGAGTTCTCTCCTATGCTTACCCCCGGAACAATTATAACTCCTGCACCTATCCAGACATTCTTGCCTATATGCACAGGCTTGTTGAACTGTGCCGCCTTAAGTCTGAGCTCGGGATTTATAGGATGGTTTGCCGTAGCTATGGTAACATTGGGACCTATCATAACCATATC
>JBHADN010000269.1:0-2616 GCA_041855085.1 Catonella sp. | reverse complement strand
CCTTAACCGTATGCATCTTATCTTTCAGATTCTTTGCCGCTGAAGGATTTTGTCTTGAGCAGTTCTCAAGCGAATTCGCCACACTCTGCATAATCCGCCTGTACTTCTCATCTCTGATTTTCTTCTGCCTTCTATCATTAAGCGCCTGCTTCTCTTGCCTGTCAAATCCCGCAAGCCTCTCTTCCAGATATTTTTTGTAAGGCAGCTTCGATACTGTATATCTGGCTTCGGTTTTTCTCTTTAGCTGCTCTATATGGATAACCTTATTTGCAGTATTTTCAATCAGAACCTCATCATGGGAAATATATAAAACTATGTACTTCCAATCATTTATTACCTTTTCAAGAGCCTCCAGAGTCGCAATGTCAATGTCGTTTGAAGGCTCATCCAAGAGCAGAACGGTAGGCTCTTCCAACAAAATCTTCATAAGCTGAGCCTTTATCCTTTCTCCTCCAGACAAAGTCTTAATAATCTGATTTCTATAGAAAAAATCAGGCTCAAGCTTAAAATCTTTAGCTAAACTTGCAAGTTCCTTCGGCGATTTATCCGTGAAATACTCACTCTCCGAAAAAAATTCATATACCGTCCTGTTTTTATCCCCTTCTTCCGGTTCCTGCGGCAGATAGCCTATACGCTCCTTTCTTGCTATCAGACAGCCCCTTGCTTCAATATAATCTTCTACCAGTTCTTCCTTGTATATCCACTTCATCAGGGTGGATTTACCGTTTCCTTCTTCTCCTATAATAACCGCCTTATCCCCATAGTTCAGGGTAAGGCTGAAGTCCTTAAGTATTACTCTGAAATCCTTTTTATGAGTAAGTGTCAACGAATTTATCTGTAACATCCGCTACTCCTTATAATCAAAACAGCCTGCCGGCTCTATTTACACCTGTAAAATTTTCTATTTCTCATATACTTTTCTCACATCTTTACCCCTTGCCCAGATAAAAAAGGCACTTGAAATAAATCCCACCGCTCCGCATATTGTGACACACAAACGATAATCGACAAACTCTCCTAAAATACCTATTAAAAGAGAGAATATACCGATACTGAAGCATATAAATACATCGCTGAAGGCATTTATTCTCGCCCTAAGTTCCTCCGGAATGTATCTTTGTACCGCAGCCGTCCTTACTATACTTGAGTTGCTGCCTAAGAAGCCGCAGACGGCACGATTTACAAGCATGAGCGGATATGGCAGCCAAAGCAGGCACATATCCATAAGTTCATACACCTGATACACAAACAGCACAAAGCCATGTTTCTTCTCTTTGGGTATATTTATGCGGTACTGCAATGCACTTCCAAGACTTCTTCCTACAAACTCCGCAACTGAAAAAAAGGAGTACATAGCAGCCGTCATCCCCGGAAATGTTCTGAAAAATGCTATAAGTATGGGCCCAAATCCATTGGCAAGCCCATTGGTTATAGCTACATAAGTAAAAATACTCCTCAGGCCTCGTTCCTCTTTAAGATACTTCACAGCTTCTTTTATATCTTGCATCCATTGTCTTATAGAATATGCCTCTAAGGTTTTTCCTTCTTCTTTTTGGGGAAGCTTTATAAAACTCTCCGTAAATGCCGCCGCAAGCGACAGGATACCCTGCAGCACAAGTATCAGCGCAACTCCCAACACCCCTAAAAGCACCGCCGATAACGGTAACATCAGCACTTTAAGCACCGGATAGAGCATAGATGAAACGGAATAGCCCTTCTCCTCCTCTCCCTTAGGTATAAGCTCAGGGTATATGCTTTTGTAGGCGAGCTCATCTACGGAAGAAAGACAAGCTAAGAGCATGGAAACCATCAGGTAGGCAATATAAGAAAAGTCAAAATATAATAACCAGACTCCCGTCGCTATATATATAAATCCGTTTACTATATCTCCTCCCACCAAAAATGCTTTTCTCGGCAGCCTGTCCATAAACGGGGCTATAATTACAGGCACAAATACATAGGGAATAATCTGTATAGACATTATAATTGCCGATGCCAGAGTAGAACCCGTTTCATCAAAAACCAGAAACGACAGGGCAAAGCTTCCCGCAATTCCTCCTATAGCGCCGAAAATAGTTGCAATAGTTACCAGTATAAAATTTCTTGTAAATAATTTATTTTTCATATACTTCCCCTCTTACGAATTTACTCTCCTTCGCATTTCACAGAGCAGGAACCAAGAACTGTCTGCACTCTTCGCACAGCGCGGTGTGCCGTCACATTCCTTTACGAGTCTGTGGTATCCTCAGGAGACTTTTTTGCCTCTTGGAAAATTCCAACAACACAAAAAAACGGTAATGATTTCATCGTCATTACCGCTCAAGCCAGTGTTCCCTGCGAGAATCGAACTCACAACTACAGCTTAGGAGGCTATTGTTATATCCATTTAACTAAGGGAACCAATCTTTTGCTTTCCGCCATTAACTGCGGCAAAGCTTTGATGTATAAACTATATCCGATATCCGAATGAACTCTACGGATATTGAACAAGCCAACACACCTATTATAGTTTCGACTTTCTCCAAAGTCAAGATGCAGATGATATTTTTTAAAAGTAAAGAGGCCGGCTTGGGGGAGCCGACCTCTTTAGGAGAAGGTATTTTTGTTACTTATGGG
>JBHADN010000268.1:0-12205 GCA_041855085.1 Catonella sp. | reverse complement strand
GGCAGTAAGCTCTTATGGAGTGAGAATGCCGTTTGGAGATGGCTTTACAGGGGAGGTAAGGCTTAAAAACAATCCTACCCCGAACCAGATGGAGCCTTTAATTATCAGCAGCAAGGGGAGAAGTCTGTATAAAAAGGATGGATTTACAGCAGTTTTCAAGGAAGATGTAATAGAAACCGAAGAGGGCGTAATAGAAGCAAGAAGCGGAGATACCCTTAGAGAAGCATTTTTATACTGCGCGGAAAATTATTTTAATAAAGCAAGAATTGATATAGCCGAGGAGTTTATGTGCGGCATTTCCTACAATACCTGGATGCATGCTCCTGTGGATATTACAGAGGATAAGACCGTTAAATATGCAAAGGAATTGCTTGAACTGGGATTTGAGCCGGGAGTGCTGATGATAGACGATAAGTGGAGTGATGACTACGGTTCTCTGGTATTTGACGAAAATAAATTCCCAAATCCGAAGCGGCTGTTTGATACCTTGCATGAGCTGGGCTTTAAAGTTATGTTGTGGTTCTGCCCGTTTGTTTCGTTCGACAGCAGGAATTATGAGCTCTACAGGGAAAAAGGCTGGCTGCTTATGGAGGGAGATGATATATTCCCTCTGAAATGGTGGAACGGAACCTCCGCCTGCATAGATCTTCGTATACCGGAAGCCTATGAGCATTTAAGAAATGAGATGGAAAAGCTGGTAGAGCTTGGAGCGGACGGCTTCAAGATGGACGGCGGCGACGCCCAGTTCTATAAGGAAGAACACGAGCCTGACAGACAGAGCCATCTGTGGGCAAGGCTTGCTTCTCTTTTCCCTTATAACGAGGTTAGGGCTGATTTTTGCACGGGAGGATATAGTATATTTGAAAGACTGTGTGACAAGAAGCATACCTGGGGAGAGGGAGGAATAGATGATATATTGCCTGATGCGCTTGCTTTGGGACTTGGAGGGCATCCGTTTTTTGCACCGGATATGGTAGGCGGCGGAGAGGTAAACGATATAATTAACGGAGTTTCCCTAAGAAAGGACATTTTTATAGCACATGCTCAAATAGGGCTGTTTATGCCGAATTTACAGTTTTCAATTCTGCCTGACAGGGTACTGGGTGAGGATATGTCCATATTGCGCAGCCTTTTGAAGCAGAGAAAGGAATATACCGCCTATATGAAACAACTGGCGGAGGAGAGTGCAGTTACAAAGCTCCCTATGCTGAGGCTCCTTGAGTTTGAGTTTCCAAATCAGGGCTTCGAAGAAGAAAAAGAGATGTTTATGCTTGGAAGCAAGTATCTGGCAGTTCCTATAAGCAAGGAAAATGAAACTGCTAAGAAAGTCAGACTGCCGGAGGGAGAGTGGCTGTTTGAAGGAAATAGAGTATCCGGAGAGATGACAGTTTCATTAAGAAATGACAGAGTGGCTGTTTTTGAGAGATTGTAGGCAGGTTAAGGGAAGTAGAAAGAGTTGTAATAAAACAGGCTTAAATCCGTTTTTAAAGCGGATTTAAGCCTGTAAATTTATGCAGCCGGGAATTCCTAAGGAGTTTCCGACTGCATAAAAGACTTCGGTTGTTCTATATTTACTAAACAGCCTGCTGTTTTTCCTTATAGTGATGAGCCTCCTCAAGCATCATATCTTTAACCTTCATAAGTCTTATCTGAGTACTTCTTTCGTTCTCATCAAGCTTCATGGTTATCATTTTGATATTAGCCTGTAAGGTAGGTATCATAACATACTCAAGAGCGTTAACACGACGCCTTGTTTTCTCAATTTCAGCCGCCATAAGCGAGCAGGACTTCTCCACCTCTGCAAGATGGATAAGGTCTTTCTGAATATTTGAGAGTGAAAGTACGGCGGTGTCAAGGTCGCTTGAGGTAAAGGCAAAACCGTAGGAATATATATCGCCCTCATCGCTCGTCCTTGTCTTGGTAGTGAACTGAGGGATGTTAACGCTCATTACATTACGAGTGCTTACATCTACAGTCAGTTCCTGCTTAGGTGCCATAAAGGCAACCCTGACAGTTTCATCAGACATAGTGGAGCGGGCTATAACAAAGTTCTTGTTGGCATTGGCAAGATCCGCCTCAACCTTTTCACGAAGAGCCTTGTTTTTTCTAACAAGGTCAAGGAACTCACGCATAAGCTCATCACGCTTATCCTTGAGGAGTTTATGTCCTCTGGTGGCGGTAATGAGTTTACCTTTAAGTCTGGTAAGCTCCATTCTTGTTGCATTAACAGTTGCCAAATCGTCACCTCCCTTGGATTAATATTTTTATTAAATGCATAAGTTTGGGAGTTCAATCAATACAAATTCATTTGTGAGCAAGCTCACATGAATTTAATCAATCAAGCAATAAATCCCAATTTATTCGAAACATTACGCATTGTAGTATTTATCCAAGTATTCGTCACGAATTCTCTTCAGCTCGCTTCGTGGAAGGATTCTAAGCAAATCCCAACCGATATTGAGGGTTTCCTCAATGCTTCTGTCCGTTCTAAAGCCCTGAGATACATAGGTTGCTTCAAATTCATCTGCAAACTTTGCATAGAGCTTATCTGTATCCGAAAGAGCTGCCTCACCGAGAATAACCATAAGCTCCTTAGCGTCTTTTCCTCTTGCATAAGCGGAGAAAAGCTGGTTCATGGTGTTTGCGTGGTCGGCTCTTGTCTTGCCCTCGCCTATACCCTTATCTTTAAGACGGGAAAGTGAAGGAAGAACATTTATAGGCGGCTCAATCTTTTTACGATAAAGGTCACGGGAGAGGATAATCTGTCCCTCCGTAATATAACCTGTAAGGTCAGGGATAGGATGTGTCTTATCTTCTTCAGGCATGGTAAGGATAGGAATCATAGTTATAGAACCGTTCTTACCTTTCTGACGGCCTGCTCTCTCGTACATGGTAGCAAGGTCGGTGTACATGTATCCAGGGTATCCGCGTCGGCCGGGAACTTCCTTACGAGCGGCAGAAATTTCACGAAGAGCATCTGCGTAGTTGGTAATATCCGTAAGGATGACAAGTACATGCATTCCCTTTTCAAAAGCAAGGAACTCAGCAGTTGTAAGCGCCATCTTAGGTGTAGCGATACGCTCTACCGCAGGATCGTTTGCAAGGTTCATAAAGAGAACCGCTCTGTCGATAGCCCCGGTTTCCTTAAAGGACTCCACGAAATAGTTTGACTCCTCGAAGGTAATACCCATAGCAGCAAATACAACCGCAAAAGGCTCATCAGTACCTACAACCTTTGCCTGTCTTGCTATCTGAGCGGCAAGCTCGGCATGTGGAAGACCTGATGCGGAGAAGATAGGGAGCTTCTGTCCACGAACGAGTGTATTAAGTCCGTCTATGGCAGAAACACCTGTCTGGATAAACTCCTCAGGGTAGCTTCTTGCAGCAGGGTTCATAGGAAGGCCTGCAACATCGCGCCTTTCTTCAGGAAGAATTTCAGGGCCGCCGTCAATCGGTCTGCCGAGTCCGTCAAAGACACGAGAGAGCATATCTTCGGATACGCCTATCTCCATGCTTCTTCCGAGAAAACGCACCTTTGAGCTTTCAAGGTTGATACCTGTAGAAGACTCAAAAAGCTGTACAAGAGCATTACCGTCATCTATCTCAAGCACTCGGCATCTGCGCCTTGTGCCGTCTGCAAGTTCAATTTCGCCGAGTTCGTCGTAGGCAACATCTGAAACGCCCTGAACGAGCATAAGAGGACCGGCAACCTCTTGTATTGTTCTATATTCTTTTGCCATTAGAAGTCTACCTCCTGTGATACAACATCATCTGCTTCCTTAGCAAGCTGCTGCTCGATTTCAGTAAATCTTGCATCAACCTTGTCCTCGGAAGTATATTTAAAACGGCCGATAGGCTCACGAACTTCCATAGCTATAAGCTTATTGATATTTGCGCCTTTATCAAGAGCTTCAAGGCAAACATCATAGAAAGTAAGTATAAGTTTCATAAGCATGAACTGCTTGTGAAGTGAAGTATAGGTATCTTCCTCCATAAACGCGTTCTGCTGGAGTAAGTCTTCTCTTACGGACCTTGCAACTTCCATCTTAAGACGGTCAGGAGCGGAGAGAGCATCCTCGCCGACAAGCTGAACCATTTCCTTGAGAGCCGACTCATCCTGAAGAATAGCCATTACTCTGTTTTTGAAAGGCACCCAGTCCTCACTTACATTCTTTGCAAACCAAGGATCCATAGAGTTATAAAGCGAATAACTCTCCAACCAGTTGATTGCAGGGAAGTGACGCTGGTAAGCAAGGTTTGCGTCAAGTCGCCAGAACACCTTTACGATACGCAGAGTTGCCTGGGTAACCGGCTCGGAAATATCTCCACCCGCAGGAGAAACCGCACCGATAACTGAAAGGCTTCCTTCCTTGTCTTCTTCTCCGAGCACCTTAACTCTTCCGGCTCTCTCGTAGAACTGTGCAAGACGGGAACCGAGGTAAGCAGGGTAACCTTCTTCACCCGGCATTTCCTCAAGACGACCTGACATCTCACGAAGAGCCTCTGCCCAACGGGAGGTGGAGTCAGCCATGAGAGCCACGGAATACCCCATATCTCTGAAGTACTCGGCAATTGTGATACCTGTGTATACACTCGCCTCACGAGCCGCAACAGGCATGTCCGAGGTATTTGCTATAAGCACGGTTCTTTCCATGAGCGAATGTCCTGTCTTAGGATCGATAAGCTCAGGGAACTCGTTAAGAACATCGGTCATCTCGTTTCCGCGCTCTCCGCAACCGATATATACCACTATATCCGCTTCCGCCCACTTAGCAAGCTGATGCTGAACTACGGTTTTTCCCGAACCGAAAGGTCCCGGAACGGCAGCCACACCGCCCTTTGCTATAGGGAAGAGGGTATCAACTATTCTCTGACCGGTAATAAGAGGCATGTCAGGAGAAAGTTTCTGCTTGTAAGGACGCTCCTTACGAACAGGCCATTTCTGCATAAGACCTACTTCTTTTACTTCACCGTCTGCCGACTTAACCTTGGCAACCATATCCGTAATCTTGTAGTCGCCCTCTTTAATCTCTGTAACTTCTCCGTCTGCGCCGAAAGGAACGAGGATTTTGTGAGAAACAACCTCAGTTTCCTGAACTGTTCCGATCACATCTCCATGTGCAACCTTGTCGCCCACTTTTTTAGCAGGTACAAAGTGCCATACCTTATCTCTCTTAAGCGCAGGAACTTCAACACCGCGACTGAGAAGATTTCCTCCGGTAACTCTCATAATGTCATCGAGAGGTCTTTGAATACCGTCGTAGATGCTTCCGATAAGTCCCGGTCCGAGTTCAACACTCATAGGAAGTCCTGTGGACTCCACCGGTGCTCCCGGAGCAAGTCCTGAGGTTTCCTCATAAACCTGTATAGAAGCCTCATCGCCATGCATTTCGATGATTTCTCCTATAAGACGCTGCTCACTTACACGAACAACGTCGAACATATTTGCTCCGCCCATTCCCCTCGCTATAACAAGAGGTCCGGCGATTTTTTTGATTGTTCCTGTATTCATTTATTATGCTCCTTAGTTATTAAAGATGATATCTGAACCAACTGCCTGTTCCACAGACTTCTTAACTCCCTGTATACCCTTTCCGGTATTTCCTGAAACGCCCGGTATGAGTATGATTGCAGGCAGCATTTTTTCTCTGTAGTAATCAATCATATCACTCAAAGTATCAGCCAGTGCCTCCGTGATGTAGATTATAGAGTAATTTCCGTCTGCAAGTTCACGAAGCTTCTTTCCTGCTTCTACCTGTTCGGTAAACGGGAAAGTGTCAAAACCAAGAGCACCGAAACCATAGATACTGTCTATGTCGCCCATAACTGCTATTCTAGACATACATTTCCCTTACCCTTTCCCTGATTGAATCATCAGAAAGGCTGTTTACCTTACCTGAAAGTATGATTCTAACAGATTTTATTTCGTTATCCCTTGCAAGTATATAGGCTGCAAGAGGCCCGATTGAAAATGGATTGTGACGCTGTGGACGAATTTTTGCAATTATCAGATTATCACACCACCGCTCAAATGCTGAAGGGGATTTTTTAATCTCAGGAACTGCATCCAAATAGGCTGTGTGTGAAAGATATTCGTAAATTGCATCAAGGCTTTCTGTAGCGGCTTTTGCAAGTCTGTCTACATTAAGCGTGTCGCAAGGGGCAAGCGCTTTTTCAAGGAAGGTTATATCCTTGCCTATGAGAGCGGCCCTTATAGCTGTCTTGATGTTTGCAGCAGCCACCGTGAGTTCACCGTATAATTCAAGTATTTCATTGCCGGACTCCTTGCCCGACTCGTAAATCTTAATAAGTGCAGCCTTATCGATAATTATATCGCAAAGCCCACCATCGCCTGTGCGTAAAAGTGTATCAAGGGCTTCTTCTCCGGCCTTTGCCATATCGGCAGGCAGTAAAGAGAAGTCCCTTTGTCCGAGCGCCTTGCGGATGATTTCAGGATCTACGGAACACTGATCCTTTGCAAGATAGATATCGTCACGATCCCTTTGTTCAGCGGCAGCTTTTACCGCTGCTTTAAGATTGTGATAATCATTTGCATAAAGAAATACATTAAAGACATTCGGATCGGATACCAACTCGGAAATAAGAGCCCAAGTTCTATCCCTTTCGTTTTTCAGTATAGTGGATAAAGACATATTTTCCCCTATGTCCCAACCATGATCTGACAGCAGGCGAAGGCACTCATCATAGCTTTTTGCAGAAAGCAGAGAATCAAGCACGGAGCTTGTAAGGAGCTTAAGCTCGGCGCTGCGGATTCTCGCGACCGCATAAATATATTCTTCTGACATATTACCTCCAAGTGTAAAAAACATGGTTAAAACAAGAGTTTCTGTATATTATCCTGTAATGTTTCTATATTTGTTTCAAAGAGAGCAGTCAGGGAGCAGTTCTGGTCGATTCCCTTGTAGAGAAGGACAAAACCGCCGTCTATTGCGCGTGTTTCCTTGGAAATTGTGAGTTTTCCACCCTTTGCTGCTGCTATGGCATTGATCCTTGTTTCAAAATTTGCAGGAAGTCTGCCTAAGTCTTTCTGATTGAAAATGATAACTCCCTCGGCAGGAGAAACATTTTTCTCAACCAATTTCTCTATTTTCTCAAAATATACATCATCAGGGAGGGCATAGATAACCTTCTTAGCCTCCTCGATTACTTCACCTATCAGTTTTTGCTTTTCCTCAAGTATCAGACGACGCTTTCTGAGAGCGGCGGCTGATTCGGCAGTGGATTTGCTGGCAGACAGGCGAACAGAAGTCTCGCGCTTAACCTTTTCGCAAGCTTCCGCAGCTTCTTTTTTTGCACCGGCTATAATCTCGGCAGCCTCAGCCTTCGCTTTGTCAAGTATAGCTGACACGCTTCTCTCGGACTCGGCTTTGATTTCTCCGGTGATTTTCTCTAATCCTGTCATGTTGCCTCCTTGTTTATTTTTTTAATATTCTAAGTAATTCAGAATATAATTACTGCATTCCGCCAACACCGATAAGTGCAAGGAAAGAAACAAGAAGTGCTAAGATTGCGTAAGTTTCAACCATGGAAGGGAAAATCATAGACTTACCGAACTGGTCAGGTCTCTTTGCAGCAAGAGCGATAGAAGCAACAGCCGCCTTAGCCTGGAATACGGCAGATACATAACCTGCTATTGCGATAGGCATACAAGCTGCAAAATAAGCAAGACCTTTTGCAAGGCTCATGCCTGTTTCAGGAGTTCCGCCGATTATACCGATGTTAAGGAGCGCGATGAAGGCTATAAGAAGACCGTAAATACCCTGTGTACCCGGAAGGAGCTGTAACACGAGAACACGACCGAACTGGCTTGGATCGTCAGTAACAACACCTGCAGCAGCCTGACCGGCAATACCAACACCCTTAGCGGAACCGGCACCTGCAACACCTGCAGCGAGCGCAGCACCAAGAACTGCAAAGAAAATACCTAAATTTGACATAAAAATTTACCTCCAAATGTAAAATTATTATTATTTGTTGTCTTTAACAACAAAATATTTTGTGTTTTCGGTAAAAGGAGTAAATTCCTTTCCGCCGCCGCTGTAGAACTTTCCGAAGAACTCAACATACTCAAGACGGTTTGTATGCACATAAGCACCTAGCGCGTTGATAAGTATATTGATGGTATGTCCTACTACAAATATAACGATAAAGAATATCAGGCCGCCTATATTTCCACCCGGCATAACCGCGATTGTGTTAAACACCTGTGAAATAACACCTGTTGCAAGACCGAGTGCAAGAAGTCTTGAGTATGAAAGCACATCACTCAGATATCCGCTTATGCCGTAAAGAGCATAAACTCCCTTAAGAAGTCTTTTAAGAGGATGCTTGGACTCTCTTCCTCCCATAATAAGGATGATTAAGCCGCCTGCAGCCGCACAGAGAGTAAATATTGTTACTACAAAAGGCGGGAATGCGATAGTGAACTTAAACATATCCTGTATCATGCTTGTTGTAAGTAAAAGTCCCAACAGTCCGCCGAAGAAGAGGTACCATGACAGTACATCGTATACGGCTTCAAGGACCTTACCCTGCTTGAGATTGGTATAAAGCGCAATTCCGAGTCCACAGAAAAGGTGGATTATACCGATTATAAACGCTATACCGAGAAGGGTTACGGGATCCTTTACAGGATCGAGGAGAGCAGGAAGGGCGATTTCATTTCCGAGGAAGGTCTTTGTAAACTTAGGAATAACATCTCCGAAGAAACTTCCGAAAACAAAGCCCCAGATGGTAGTTCCTATGCCGCAGCCGAAGAACATCTGCATCATTCTCTGAGTACCCGTTTCAAGCCTGCCCTTGAATTTTTTAAGTATAAACAATGTGGCAAGCACCATAATAATGCCGTAGGCGGCGTCGGAGAGCATAAGGCCGTACAATCCGTAGTAAAAAAGAGAGGCTACAAAAGTAGGATCAACTTCTCCTTTTCCCGGAAGAGCATAGCCGGCAACAACTCCTTCAATAGGCGCCGAGTAGGCATTGTTGCAAAGTCTTACAGGTACATCATCCTCTTCGGAAGGCTCGCTGTATTCCAAAATACAATCGAATTTAGAGCCGATGACGGAGTCTAAAACAGCTATGTCACGCTCTGCGATGTAACCGGTTACGCAGAAAACTCTCTTAGACTGGAAAAGACTGCCTACAACACCGTATTTATCAGCTCTCATAGAGAAATAATCGGCGATGAATGTAAGCTCGTTTCTTCTGTCTGCATATTCTGCAATTTTTTTAGTAGCGGAAGCAATTATTGCTTCTTGTTCAGAAAGCTTTTTAGCAATCTGTTTTTCCTGCTCGGCAGGTACAATACCGGAAAGCGCAGGTCTTGCGAAACTGAGGGAGCGAAGTACATCCTCGGTTTCTTTTGCTTCGTTGTTGTGGCAGATTATGAGGACACAGGTTTGTTCCTCGCTACTGCTAATGATGGAGATATCTACCTTCTGCAGCTCAGGCGCTTTTTCTGCAAAAGCGAGCTGAAGTGAACTCTGGTCATAATTTGCAGGGAAGGTTCCGATAAAAGCTTTGGTGTTCTTCGTTCCCCTGAAATCAAGCGGAAGCTCAAAATTAAGCCAAGGCGCAAGCATTTCTCTCTGATTGATAAGCTTAGGTATCTCAGCTTCGGCTTCAGCCTTAATCTTATTCTGATTGTTCAGAATGTAGACCATATCCATAATCTTGTCACGCTTAGCCACCAGCGACTCGTACGCTTCAACATCCAGTTTTTCTCTGCCGGCAAATGAGTCGGTCATTCCCTTGGATACGGGAACTTCCCTGTCAAGTACGGCAAGAGCCTGAGAAGCAAGGTTAGAATTTTTTTCGAAAGAAGTTCTTGCGGAAGAAGTGTCGGTCTGGTTGAAGACAGCATCGGCTTCGCCGTCTTTGCCGGTAAACATTTTTTTGCCGGCATCAACATCTATCTCTACCATTCCGAGTCTTTGCAGACTTTCGATTATAGGCTTTCTATCCTTTTTAAGTGCCGCTATGAACACGCGTTTCATAGGTAGTACGGACATGTTTAACTCCTCCTTTCCTTAATATTTTTTTGGTTTTGGCAGCAATCAATGATGAGGTTGTCCGGATATAAAACTAGAACAACATCTCTGTGACTTGTTTAGCCACCCCATTTTTCTTGCCCTCTGCCTGTGAACGAAGTCCTGCCACCTCAGCAGAGATTTCACTCTCCGCCTTGTTAAGAAAGCTTTCATTCAGCTTGCCGGCTTCAGCAAGTTCAGCCTCTGCCGCAGCTTTTGCAGCAGCAAGTTCGGAAGAGATAATTTCCTTAGCCTCTGCATGTGCCTTGGAAATAATGTCCGCTGCCGCTTCTTTGGCTTCGCGTTCTGCCGTTTCAGCAAGCTTTTCGGTTTCACGAATAATGCTAATAGCATCCGTTGACAATAATAATCACCGCCTCTCAATTTTTTGATATAGGAATTTTCTATGTGAAAACCTACCTTATATTTTATCGCAATATGTTAACATAGTCAATCAAGATTACATGTTTTGTCGTAAGATTTTTGTAAGGTTTATTATATTTTTCAATAATTTATATAAAATTTATGGTAATACTATGAAATAAATATATGAAGTTTCTGAATTGCGCGGCAAATACAGGACGGGACTATTGTAAATACTGACGGAGGGATAATGTCTGAATGAAAGCAGAGCGACTCACCGTAAGGGGATATTTCAAGTTTTGTTTAAAATTTATATATCTATTTTGTTATGTATATGTTATCATACGCCTATTGTTTCATAAAAAGTATACTATAGCGGAAAACTGATACATTGAGGGAGAAAAAATATGGCTTCGTTGTTACTTGCAATCATATACCTTTCATTTATAAGCTTAGGCTTGCCCGACGCTCTGCTGGGCTCTGCATGGCCTATTATGTACAGGGAATTCGGAGTACCGCTGTCCTATGCGGGGATAATAGCTATGATAATTTCCGCGTGGACCGTCATATCAAGTCTGTTAAGCGACAGACTCACGAAGAAATTCGGCACGGGGGTTGTCATGACGGTAAGTGTGGCAATGACTGCCGTTGCACTGTTCGGATTTTCGGTAAGCACCGAGTTTTACGAACTGTGTCTTTGGACTCTGCCGTACGGTTTCGGCGCCGGTTCGGTAGATGCCTCCATAAACAATTATGTTGCGGTGCACTACGAGAGCAGACACATGAGCTGGCTTCACAGTATGTGGGGAGTCGGCATATCCATAGGGCCGTACATAATGTCGTATGCACTTACTAACGGCATGGAGTGGGGTTCGGGCTACAGGGTTGTATTTTTGCTTCAGGCGGTTCTTACCGTAATACTTATATTTTCGCTTCCGCTCTGGAAAAAAAGAATGGGAGGAACTGCGGAGAATGGCGGAGTAAAGGGCAAAAGCAAAGAGAAGCCTCTTTCTATAAAAGAAGTACTTTCGATAACGGGTGCAAAGGAGATAATGATTGCCTTTTTCTGTTATTCTGTTGTAGAGCAGACCAGCATTCTTTGGGGAACAACCTACCTTACGCTTTATCACGGGCTTGCGGCGGAAAAAGCGGCATCGTTTGCAAGTCTGTTCTGTATAGGAATTACAATAGGAAGGGCAATAAGCGGGTTTTTGACAATAAAGTTTTCAGATACGAGTATGATAAGGATGGGAACTGCCGTAATAGCTACAGGAATTGTTTTTATGTTTCTGCCCATAGGAATAACGGGAGCATTCATAGGGCTTGCCCTTATCGGCTTCGGATGCGCCCCTGTTTATCCTTGTATAATACATTCCACTCCCGTGTACTTTGGAGCCGACAAATCACAGGCGGTCATAGGAATACAGATGGCAAGTGCCTATATAGGAACAACCGCAATGCCTCCGCTGTTCGGAGTTATAGCAAATCATATAAGTGTAGGGCTGCTTCCTGTATATGTCGGAATTGCACTTTTAATTATGTTTTCGGCGCATGAAAAGCTTGTAAGGCTTACTGCCGAAAAGGCAGGGGTGTAGGGAGTTCTGACGGGAGGTATATGTATTTTGAACATATTAAGTGTGACTGTAGTTAATAATTCGGATTAGGTATTTACAAACACACTTTAAAGCGTTAAAATACATGAAAAATTATTCTAAAAAGTCTGAAAAAGAAGAATTCATCAAATTAAGAGAATTTTCGCTGTATGGTGTAAGATATATTGTAGGCTTTTTTAG
>JBHADN010000267.1:0-2976 GCA_041855085.1 Catonella sp. | reverse complement strand
GAAAATGGAAAATATTGATAATGATTATCTTAAAAGCAGGGTTATCTGGGAAGAAAGACTCTCTCTTGTGCTTGATATAGCGGAGCAGATGGTAGTTTCGGGCGCGGAAGTTGCACGAACGGAATACAGCATAAGGAGAATGTGCAGGGGGTTTGGAGCGGCTAGAGTTGAGGCGGTGTCTATTGCCACAAGCCTCATAGTTTCGGTGTACTACGGCGAAAACAGCGCTGTTACACACACGAGAAGAATAGAAAGATTTGCCTATAATATGGACAGGCTCGAAAAGATGAACGAGCTTTCCAGGAACATTTGTGAGAATGGACTGGGAGTGGAGGAGGGCAGAGAAAAATTTAATCTGCTCATGAGCGAGAAGGGCTATTCATTTTATACGAAACTTATTTTTTATATGATTATAGCATTTTCATTTACTCTGTTTTTTGGAGGAAGTATCCGGGATGCTGTGGCTTCGGCGGCTATTGCGGCGCTGTTTAAGTGTATAGATGAGTTTGCAAAAAAGGTGGAGCTTAACAAGTTTATAACTATAATCATATCTTCTCTTTCGGGCGGATTTTTGGCAATAGTTGCGGTAAAGATGGGATTTGCCGACTCTGCTAGTATGATAAGCATAGGAAATGTAATGCTTCTGATACCGGGAATAATGCTTACAAATTCGCTCAGAGATATGTTCGGAGGGGATACTATAGCAGGCGGGGTACGATTTATAGAAGCGACACTTATAGCGGTTGTCATAGCCCTCGGTTTTTCTTATGCAACGGTATTCTATAAGGATATATTTTCGGAGGTAATTATCTCAAGTACGAGAGAATGGTCGCCGTTTGCAGTAGCGGCAGTTTCGCTGTCAACCGCATTTATAGGATCGATTTGCTTTGCCGGTGTTTTTAATGTATCCGCAGGAAAGCTTTTTGCAGCGGGTATGGGAGGCTTTATAGGCTGGGCTTCTTATTTTGTTTTAGGTTTTTTTATGCTTTCGGAGCCTGTAAAATATTTTTCGGCAGCCATAGTTATCAACATATATTCGGAGGTAATGGCAAGGGTTGAAAAAGCTCCTGCAACTGTATTTCTTGTAGTTTCGGTAATGCCGCTTGTGCCGGGAGGACTGTTGTATAAGACTATGGGATTTGCTCTGGCAAAGGAATGGGAAAAGTTCGGCAGCACAGGAGCGGAAATGCTCTCCATCGCTCTTGCCCTTGCATTGGGCATGCTTATGGCAAACTCTGTTATAAAGAGTATGAGAAGACGCAGGATGAGAAAGCTGGGATATCCGGTATAAGCATATTTTTAAGAAATTGTCAAGCACGAATTATGACGAGCAAAGCGTCATAATCTGTGCTTTTTTATATGCAAATAAATCTGTAAAATATGCTTAACAGCCTCAGAGGTTCTATGACTGTAAAAAACACGGCAAATCATTAAGGAGAGTGATATTATGAAAGACGGGAAGAAAATTTCGTTGAAGCGGCTGATAGTACTTTTATCGGTATTTGCAGTTGTCTTTGTAAGTATGCCGACAGCAAGTATTGCGGCACCGCCGCCGCACAGCAACGGCTCAGGTACTGTTACCGATAATGTATGGGTTTTCATGGAATATAAGGATAGTGTCAAGGTAGGCATTCCGTGGACGAAGGTAGAGGCTGAAGTGTCAAAGAAGAAGCATAGCAAGGGTTATACTGACGAAAACGGCTATGTTACGCTTAAGCAGAAAACGGGCAAGACGGATATTGTATTTGAATTGCCTGAAGAATGGAAATCAAAGGTTGAACTAAAAGATGTGTTATGGAAAACAAAATATTTGGGCGTCTGGTCGAGTGAGAAACAATTAATGCTCCATGCAAACAGAGTTAGCCTGGGATATCTTCCGCTTAAGACGGAACTGGAACTTAAGATTTTTCTTGCGGCTAAGAAGTTTAATGTAGAGTTTGATACAAACGGCGGAAACTACATAAGCACTACTGCTGTAGAGTATCTTAGAAAAGCATCAGAACCCGCAATTCCTACAAAGGAGGGTTATATATTCGAGGGTTGGTATCTGAACGGAGTAAAATTTGATTTTTCTACACCGATTAAAGAAAATATCAGATTAGTTGCAAAATGGAGAGAAATACCTGTTGAGTTTTCGGAAAAATACAATCCTAAAGGCAAGAATGTAGAGGTGGAACTGAATGCGCCTATTGCGCCGGAGGACTTTGTTGAACCTGATACGGCGGAAGGATATGCGGGTGCAGTTAGAGAATATACTTTTTCGGACGGATTTATAACCACGGATGAAGCGGTAGAGAACAAAGAGGTAAAGATAAATATTGCCTACAATGACGGAAGCTTTGAGGAAGTTACAGGGTATCTTACCGTAATAGAACAGCCGGTAGCGGTATCTACACCGGTTATGTATTTTGTATGTAAAAGCAAAACGGAAACGGCTGCTCATGATATAAACAATTTTGTAAAACTGGAGCTTGACAATTCAGTGATTGATAAAACAAAAGCCGAACTGTTATGGACAGTTGATGCTGAAGGAAAATCCGTAGTTGAAAACGAAGCCGACCTTGACACCGTAAGATTTAATGAGAAGTCAAGGGCTGAATTTGAAACGGAGGCTACAGCACTTTTTATTGCGAAGCTTCCTACACTGAGCAGTTTTACGGATGAGCAGAAAGAAGCCTGCTCAAACAGCTCGGTAAAGATTTATAGGATAGTTGATGAAAGTGACGGATTACATGTAGACCTGAAACTTGTAGATAAGATAACGGGAGGAGATAGCACACCACCAAGCGGAGGAGGCGACAGCACACCACCAAGCGGCGGAGGGGATAGCACACCACCAAGCGGCGGAGGCGACAGCACACCTCCAAGTGGCGGAGGAGATAGCACACCACCAAGCGGCGGAGGAGATAGCACACCACCAAGCGGCGGAGGAGATAGCACACCACCAAGTGGCGGAGGAGATAGCACACCACCAAG
>JBHADN010000266.1:0-10890 GCA_041855085.1 Catonella sp. | reverse complement strand
TTCTTTCATAATCATTCCTCCCAAAGACTACTTATCAGCTTTTTTAAGTCCTACTAATGCCACTACGAACAATACCGCTATCGAAACGATGACAAAAATCTGTCCGTTTACTCCCGGACCGCCTGCAACTGCTTCCACTCCCTTTGCCGCATCCGCTGCAACCGCAGGAGCCGCCGCAATCTTAAAATTGTGTGCAAACGCTCCGCCTACAAACATACCGAGTACGGTTATGGCAGAGTCCGAAGAGCCTGTACCTGCAAGCACAACCTGCCTGAGAGGACAGCCGCCTAAAAGCACCGCAGCAAATCCGACCGCATACATGGAAAGGATGTTCCAAAGTGTCTGTGGATGCGCTACCGGTCCGAAAGCTACAAAATTAAAGTTCTTTGTTACTATATTGTAAACAAGCATAACGGCAAATACACCGCCTATAACGGAGAGAAGTCTGAAATCCTTAACAAGGATGACATCTCTTATGGATCCTGCAAAACACATTCTGCTCTTCTGTGCGATAACGCCGAATACAAGTCCTACCGCCAATGCCATAAGAGCCGGAGCATGCAGACTTCCCGGTCCTTTCTCGCTGAATTTGAACAGCGCAGGAGCGGTAAGAGAAAGAACAAACAATACAGCCACTACCAGAGGAAGTGCATATCCGCTTTCTTTCTTTGCCGTATAAGCCCTGCCGAGCGAAAAGCCCTTCTTTAAGAAGAACGCTCCCGTAGCAACTCCGCCTGCAAAACCTACAAGACCTACATAAGCGCTTATGTCGCCTGCAGACATTCTAAGTATCATACGAAGCGGACATCCGAGAAACACAAGTGCACAGCACATCATTATAACGCCTAAGAAAAATCTTATCGCCGGAGATGAGCCTGCCGTAGAACGATATTCTTTAGTAAATATCGAAATGCAGAACGCTCCGATTAAAATACCTACTACTTCAGGTCTGAAATACTGAACCACCTCGGCTCCATGAAATCCCATAGCTCCTGCTGTATCTCTTATAAAGCAGGCTATACAGAATGCCATATTCTTAGGATTTCCGAAGATTGCAAGCAATACTGCACCTAAACCTGCGATTATTCCTATAGAGAACAATCCTTTTTTGGAACTTAAAAATCCCATAACAATACCCCCCTTGAAAAAATATTACTTTTGGTAAGTTTATATCTGAAACTCCACTAGAATTTTACATTTTTTTAGCATTTATGTCAATTTTTTATATATTGTTTTATCGAATAGGTGGGTATATTTATATGTTTTTACTATAATCTATTTAAAATTTCTCTTTTTATATACAAAAATGCCGCATCCTCTCCTTCATCCCGCAGTATGAGCATTATTTTCTCAAGCTCAGCCAAGGTATTCGGGTGTATTATATAATGATCCTTAACCAGCATAAGATAGTCGTAAGAGTCGGAAATTTTATAGTTTTCGCCGTTATAGGTCTTGCTCGCCGCCAGTCTGTCGCAAAACATCTCCGCAAGATATCTCGGAGGCATTTCAAGCCCCATCATAGTGGCTCCCGGACTGAGGTCATAGTCTATCCAGTACTCCAGATGATGCTTGTTTCTCCCCTTGTGATGAAGCCATGCGTAGCTGTAGCCGTTGTTTGCAACCCTTTCCGCAAAGTTCGGGCTTTTATCTCCCTGATAATATTTAACCCCTGTAAAAAATTCCGTAGGAGAATACTTTGACAAATCATGCACAATCCCCTGATAGTACAGCCCCAGCCTAAAGCAATGCTTTCCTACCATAATTTTATGCTTTGCCACAGTCATAAAATGCCCGAAAAACCTCTTAAAAAAACTCTTTTTTTCCATCTTATCTCCTTCTAAGCTCGGGGTAATTAAGGACAAATTCTCCCTCTTTAAAACTCACATCCGCCAGCAATCCGTTCAGCATTGTAAGCCTTGGCGGCCTGTGCCCTATGTCACAGCCTGTGATTATCGGCATGCCCGTTTCCGAAAGCTGAGTATTTACCGCCTCATTGAAGTCAGTTCCGTATTCCTCGTTAAAAAAGCAGGGGCGTCCGAATAAAAATCCCTTCGCTCCTTCAAACCAGCCCGCCTCCTTCAACTGCCACAGCGCGCATTGCAGCCTTGCCGACGAAAGTGCAAAACTCTCAAGATACCATATTATTCCGTCATCCCTGTATCTTTTTATAAAATCCGCCGTTTTGTCAAACTTAGTTCCGCAGAGCATTATAAGCACATCCAGACAGCCTCCCAGCAGCCTGCCCGAAAAGCTCGCCTCATTATGCCCCGATATCAGCTCATATCTGACATCTTCTGTCAGATTATATCCCTCAAAACCCGTTACCCTTTTAGTAAAGTCCTTTTCATATTTGTCAAAGCTCCTCTGTTCGGTAATTCTTCCCTCAAGCAGCTTAATGTTGTTTTTAACTCCGTCATGCCAGAGCGACATCCCGTAGTCGCCTATATTTCCCGCATAGACTGTGGCAATATCGCATATTGTGGTTATAGGATATATAAGCCCGGTATTGTCCGAATATCCCTGTATCCATTTAGGGTTTTTCCTTATTTCATCGAAGTCCAGTCCGCCAAGCATCTCCATAAGGAAATCTCCGCCGCTTGCGGAAACTATATAGCTCACATCTTCTCTTGAAATAAGCGACATAAATTCAGCCGCACGCCCTTTTCCGTCCGTACTTCTGCCTTTTTCTGATTTTCTCACGCTTTCGGTTTCAAATACCTCGTAACCTCTCTCGGAAAGATTGAACTTTGCGCTGTCAAGCCGCACAAAATCCACATTCTCCGAAAAACCCTCCGAGGGCGCCGTTATGCCTATTTTATCTCCCGATACAAGCAATCTGGGAATATTCATATTTTTTCTCCTTAATTTGATTTTGCTATGGTTTTTTCTCTTATAAAATGATATCATATTGCAAAGTGTTTTTATATATGAATGAGGTAAAAAATGATTAATTTCAATCCCGACCTGTACGCAGATTACATCGTACACAGAAGACGCTACATACCCAATGAATGCATACACCTTACCGCAGATACCATATATTATGTTTCAGAAGATTTAATAATTTCAGGCTGGAAAGCTATCCGCCTGCGTCCGGATATTTCCGCGGGATTTTCCGCCTACTATCCCAAGCTCGGGGTTAAAGTAAGCAAGCTTTTTGATGCGGATGGAAAACTTATGTATTGGTACAATGATATATCGGAGCTTAACATAGACGGATACGACATCAACTTCACAGACTTGCTCATAGATGTGGTTGTTTACCCTGACGGCAGCTTTAAAATACTTGATATAGATGAATTTGCCGCCGCCATAGAGAAAAAGCTTATAACAAAAGAACAGGAGATAAAAGCGCTTAAGAGCTTTCATTCCCTGCTCGATTTTATATATGCCGATAAATACGATACCCTGAAAGAGCCTGTTTTACAGCTTGAACGCTACCTTAGTGCTCAATCTTCCTGATTCTTCTTATATGCCTTTCATCGTTTGAAAACGGTGTATTCAAAAATGTTTCTACAATCTTCAGCGCAAGACCGGTGCCGACTACTCTGCCTCCAAGAGCAAGTATGTTGGCATCGTTATGCTCTCTTGTAGCCTCTGCGGAAAATGTATCCCCGCAAAGCGCACATCTGATACCTCTTACCTTATTGGCTGTTATGGATATGCCTATTCCCGTTCCGCATATCACTATTCCTTTTTCAAACAATCCGTCCGCAACAGCCTCCGCAACCGCCTTGCCGTACTCCGTATAGTCGCAGGAGGTTTCCTCATAGCAGCCGAAATCCCTGAAATTATATTCGTTTTCCTCCAAATATTTAATAATCTCCTGCTTAAGAGCAAAACCGCCATGGTCACTTCCTATCGCTATCATAGTTCCTCCCCTTTTTACCTGTTCTCTTCATCCAGTCTGTATATAGTCTTTTTTATAAGCCTCAGCAGCTCATTGTAACATTCCTCATAGTCTATAAGCGTACCGCCGTAAGGATCCTTTACATCTCCGGTTTCGCCGTTAAATTCCTTTATTGTGTGGATTTCAGCTTTGACCGTAAATTTCTCGCTTACCTGCCTTTTCTGTCTGTCCGTCATGGTAAGTATGAGGGAATCCTCGGAAATATCCTCCGCCTTAAGTTCCTCAGATATCTCCGCGGCGCAGACAAGTCCATGATTTTCAAGCACGGCAACCGCCTTTGTATTTACAGGTTCGGAAAACAGCACGACCAGACCTCTGGAAACAGAGGGCAGCGCCCCGTGCTCCGCAAGGCTCTTATATATGGTTTCCGCCATAGGACTTCTTGAAGTATTCTCTGTACATACAAATATTATTTTACTGAACAAAGCCGCCTCCTAAACCAAAGTTTTTTGAACCGTCCGATACTAATCTACACCAATTCGCTCTCTCGGTCAACTGCAATTCACTATATTGTAGCCTGCCGATTTGTGTAAACGGTTCATTATAGCCGTACCCAGCTTATTATCATAAAAGCTTTCGGACAAAATCATTTCCGCTCCTAGCTCATCAAATCTCCTCAGAACATCGAAAAGATTGCGGGCTATTTCTCTTCCGTCTTCCCTGCTGCCTACGGAAATCACAAAGTCCGCCTTATAGCATTCCTTGGTTTCTTCTGATGCCAGCACCCCCGTCTTTACTCCGAACCGCAGATTTTCCTCCGCCTTTAAGTTTATCCTTTTTACTACCTTGTCCGGCTCGCCCTTATATATTGCCATCTCGCCCTTCGGTGCATAGTGCTTGTACTTCATACCCGGAGCCTTAGGCCTTACATCCTTCTCTGAACTTATCTCCGCCACAGCCCTGTCCGCAGATACCTCGTCCAGAACCTCTAAAATCATCTCCTCCGTTATAAAGCCCGGTCTTAATATTACAGCAACCTCTCCCGTCACATCCACTATGGTGGACTCAAGCCCTAACTCCACCTCGCCTCCGTCTATTACAAGGTCAATCTTTCCCGACAAATCCTCCATCACATGTCCCGCCTTGGTAGGACTCGGCTTTCCGGATGAATTGGCGCTTGGCGCAGCTATCGGCAGCCCTGACAGGCGTATAAGCTCTCTTGCCGTCTTATTCGACGGCATTCGTACCGCAACGGTTTCCAAGCCCCCCGTGGTACGATACGGAACTATCTCCGACTTTTCAAAAACCATGGTCAGAGGCCCCGGCCAAAACTCTTCCGCCAGCAGCCTTGCATTCTCGGGTATGTTTTTTACAAGCTTCTTTAACATATCCATATCGTCTATGTGCAGTATCAGCGGATTATCCGAAGGTCTGCCCTTTGCCTCGTAAATCCTCGGAACCGCTTTCTCATCAAGCCCGTTTGCTCCGAGCCCGTATACCGTTTCTGTGGGAAATGCTACAAGCCCTCCTCTTTGTATCACTTCGGCAGCCTTTATCAGCGCCTCGGACATATTCTCTTTAATCCCTCTTAAATCAATATATTCCGTGGTCATACCTTACCTCGCGTTTGCAGGCTCTATATTTATCTTCTTTCCTTTTATTTTTGAATTCTTCATTGCAAACAGCACATCCTTGCCGTTCTCGGCAGGAACTTCCACAAAGGTATACTTATCATACATCTGTATCTCTCCTACCAGTTTTCCCGAAATACCCGACTCCCCTGCTATTGCGCCAAGTATATCGCCGGGCTTAACCCTGTCCTTTTTACCGATATTTATAAACAGCCTTACCATGCCCGCCTCGTTGCCGCTTAATTCGGTTTCTGAAGCCTCAGCGCTCTCCGAACTGCTTTCCTTTGAGGAAAGATAGAGTTTTAAGAATGCGGCCGCCACATCCAGAGAGGTAAAGTCCTCCTCGTTTACCTTTCTTTCTATCATCTCCGTCATCTTTGTGAGGTCTTCACTTTCTATAATCGCGGAAAGTTCATCGAAAAGGCTTTCTACCCTTGTATTTGTCACATCATCAAGCGACGGAACAGGCTTTAATTTAATCTTCGTATGGCAGTAACGCTGTATCTCCTTAAGCTTGTAGACCTCTTTGCCGCTTATAAATGAAAGCGCCAGTCCGTCTTTGCCCGCTCTTCCCGTTCTTCCTATTCTGTGTACATAATATTCGTCATCCTGAGGCAGGTCGTAGTTTATTACAAGGTCAACCCCCTTTACATCAAGACCTCTTGCCGCCACATCCGTAGCTACCAGAATTTCCGTCTTTCCGCTGCGGAAATTTCCCATAACTCTGTCACGCTGCTGCTGCTTAAGGTCCCCATGAAGCCCCTCTGCAAAGTAACCTCTGCTCTGAAGCTCATTGGCTACCTCTTCCACCTTTTTCTTGGTATTGCAAAATACTATGGAAAGCTCCGGATTGTATATATCCAGTATCCTTGCCAGAATTTCATCCTTATAATTTTTTCTGACTTCAAAATAATACTGCTCTATATTTTCTACCGTAAGCTCTTTTTTCGCTATCTTTATATTCTGTGCATTTGTCTGATACTTTCTGGTAATATCCAGTATAGGCTTAGGCATGGTTGCGGAAAAGAGCATGGTCTGTCTTTCCTCCGGCACTTCAGCCAGTATGGTTTCTATATCCTCCCTGAATCCCATATCCAGCATTTCATCCGCCTCATCAAGCACCATGATTTTCACATTGTTGAACTTCACGGTCTTTCTTCTCATGTGATCCATAACTCTGCCCGGCGTACCTACTATAATCTGCACTCCCTGCTTTAAGGATTTTATCTGCTTGACTATATCCTGTCCTCCATACACCGGCACAAGCTTGATGCCATGCATATACTTGGAAAGTTTCCTTATCTCTCCGCATACCTGAAGTGCCAGCTCTCTTGTGGGACAAAGAACTACAGCCTGGAGATGCTTGTCGGAAGCATCTATATTGTTAAGAATAGGTATGGAAAAGGCTGCCGTTTTGCCGGTTCCCGTCTGTGCCTGACCGAGGATATCCCTTCCTGTTATTGCCACAGGTATGGCATCCGTCTGGATAGGCGTAGCCTCCTCATATCCTAATTCTTCAACAGCCTTTAATATGCGTGCATCAAGATTCATTTCGTTAAATTTCAATTATTTTCCACCTTTCAATAGAGCAGGTCAATCTGTCTAAGCCCGTATTATGCCTACACAAATTAACAAAAAAGACATCTCCGAAATGAGATGCCCGGTAACCGATTAAGTCTATCATACTTTATCTTAATTGTCAAACTTAAACAGCCCGCAGCCTGCCGTTTCGTCCGCATAAGAGCATTTAGTCAGAATATCTTTTCAACCGGAGTTTGTGGCGGCTCAAATTGTTATAAACTACAACAATATTTACTTTTAAGCATACTTATGTGAATTTAGTAAAATTTTTATAAACAATTTGTTGCTTTGTTCTTGCATTATTTATGTGAATAATGTATAATTTTCTCCTGAAAAAATATAAATATTTATCAATTTTAGCTATAATTGTATTTTTTTTATAGTATTTTTCTATAATTAGCTAATTTTGATAACCACAGGAGGAAAAACATGAAACGGAACTTTTTAAAAAGCTTATCCGTAATTCTTCTTGCCCTGACCGTTCTGATAACAGGCGGACGGTTCAGCGCAGCGGCGGAAGAAACTTCGGGTATGGCAAACGATGAACCTCTACTTACAGGGGTTTCATACGAGGCTGACAGCCAAAATGCAAATGTATACAACTTTACTCTTACAGGTACAAACCTCAATGAGAGAGATATTTTTGCAAAAGCCAGCAAGTCGGAGTATATCGAGTCTTTAGGGATTGCAATGCCGACGCCTGTAGATGTGTTAATCTCAGACAAATCTGTAAATGAGGAGAAAACCTCCGCCACCTTTGCCCTTACCTTTCCGAATGAAAGTACCGACATCGAATATACGGTTAAGTTCAGCGTTACCGGAAGATACGGGTACACAGATACCAGGCGCTTCGACAAGGTCATTACCGTAACGGCAGCGGGCGGAACCTCTCCGTCACAACCGTCTGAAAATGAGTCTGTCATTACAAAAGTGTCTTATAACGGTGTTTTTTCAATACAGGGCACCAACCTGATAAAGGAAAGGCTTAAAGTAAAGGTAATGCTTGAGGACAGCAGAAAAACGGAGATAGAAAATTCTCTATCCGAGATTATGTTCAGCAGCACATCAGCATTTATGGAACTTACCTTCCCTGAAAACAACGGCAGTACAGCTTTAGCCTATACCGTATACTTCAACGCTGACGGCAGTGACAACTTCAGCGACGCTCACAAAGTCACGGTAACTGTAGAACCTGCCGGCAGCGGTTCTTCGGGCAACGGTTCTTCAGGCGGCAGCAACGGAGGAAATAACTCTTCCGAAACAGGCAGCATTACGCTTTTTAAGGCAAACAACCCTTCACTTTCAAGTAAGGGCGGCGACGCAAAGGTAACCGTAAAGGGCGAAAAACTCTCCACTCTGGTGCTTAAGGTAATTAAACTTGCAGACGGAGCTGAACAGGATACCGACATAGTTCCTGTTTTTGCGGGAGCTGATACCGTAGGTGCAGTAACTTTCAGTCTGCCTGAAGTATCGGACGGCTCAATTGTAACCTACAAACTTAAAGCAGGCTTTTCGTCCGACAGCTTTACCCACGAAGCGGAGTTCAGCGTAGGCGGCAGTGAAAGTCTTGAGATGATAGAACTTCATCCTCAGACAGTATACATAGACAGCGAAAACAAGAACATTACCCTTCTTTTCGACCAGAAGATAGAACTTGTATCCACATTGGAAAAACTGAAAAACGGTATTTCCATAAACAACTCAAGACTTGACGGAAGCACCAGCACGGATTCTTCTTCAAGTATAAATTTTACCGGCAACAACGGTAATTTTGTACCTCTTTCTTCCGAGGACACGGTAGAAATTCATCCTTACAGCATAATTATAAGGCTTAATACAGCCCTAAACGAGGTTTCACAGTCTACTTCCGTAAAATTTGCAGAAAGACTTATAAAGACCGTAATAAACGGCAAAAACGGATTAGAAGAAAAAGAGGCGCGTACCTTTACCGCTCTTGTAAGAAGCGGACAGCCTATAGTGCTTGACGGAGAATTCCTTGAGGGAGAAATCCTTGACAACTCCGGCGGCAATGTGCGTATAAGGATTACAGGAGAATACCTCAATCTTACCAAAAAGAACAGCGACGAAAAGCTTGTAAAGGTTTCGGTAGAAAAGGCTGAAAACCAGAAGCTCGGAGAAGCGGCTAAGACCTCTTTGCCTGCTGAAATAGAATATAAGAGCAATAAGGAGATTTTGGTAAGCTTTACCGCACCTGCCAACTCTTCGACGATAAGCGAGAGTTACCTCATAAGAGTTTCTCATGACGGAGGTTTCAAGTATACTTCAGAAATAGGAGCCAATACTTCCGACGAGAGATTTAGAAGACTTATAACTACTGTTCTTCCGGCAGGGGCAGATAAAGCTGCGCCAATAATAAGCTACATCTCCATACAGTCCTACGGCACTTCGGGCGGAGGAGCGGAAAACCCTGACACCACCCACACAAATCTTCCTATCATACAGGAGAGCAAGAAAACCAGGCTTCATGTGTATGGAGCAAATCTGAATGAGAAGCTTACCAAGATTAAGATTGTCGACAAACACGGTGTTATCTGGTATCCGCTTGCAAATGAAGGTTCCTCCGACAGCGCGGACAATTTTATTACTGTAGCCTTTAACGGAACCGGAATTGCAGGCAACGGCACTTTCCAGAAAATAGAAATTATATGCCCTAGAAATGTTGCAGGCGAGCCTACCTACAAATACATACTCGCTCCGGACGGAAAAAATTATACCGAGAACATATTTGTAACCGCTACGGTTCTTGACGACGGTATAGGAAAGAAAAACGAACTCAATCCTCAGGATATAAAGATATCTTATAAGACGACAAACAATGAAGATATACTTCCTGCGGTAAATACACGCGGCTACTCTTTCGTAAATGTGAGAAGCTTCGGTATAAGAGAGAAGCAGATAGACGGCTACAAGCTTCTGGGCTTTAAGTTCGGAAAGAGTGACGGCAGTCTGTCGGAACTCCACGATGTAAGCAAGCTTTACGCTTTTGATACCTATGTGAGGGATAATACTTCCGTAGATTTCATATACGAGAGATTAAACACATCCTCTCAGACTTACTACACCTCTTCAGAGGACACACAGACTTCTTCGGACACAGCCAAGACAGACAGTCCTGCAGATACAACTCCTGCAAAGGATACTGCCGCAGAAACCGCAGAAGCCTTACCGGAAGCAAATCCTGAGGCAAACGCCAAGGTAAGTATAGCCGATAATAAGGCTGCTGCAACTCTGAGCCTCAAAACGGTAAATAGCAGTCTTCAGGACATTACCGACAACACCCTTGTGGTAAATGCGGATACAAAGGATGCCTCAGCCCTGAGTCTTAAGCTTACAAAATCCGTATTGAAAGCCCTGACCGGCTCAGATGTAAAACATCTGCAGATAAATTCCGACATAGCGGATGTAAGCCTTAAGCTCTCTTCCGTTAAGAAGTATATTGACAAAAATTTATCACTTAATGTTTCCAAGTCGGACAACGGAACATTTACCGTAAAGCTTACGGAGCTTAAAGGCACCGCACCGCTCAGTATCACAGGTAAGCTGACTATCTCCGTAAAATCGGATAAGAAAGCCTCCGTGTATACAGTAGGCAAAAACGGCAAACTTAAGAAGGTGGCGTCAAGCTATAATTCCGAAACAGGACTTATAACCGTAAAGCTTAAAAATAATGCCAAATTTGTAATCAAGTAAAACATACGCAATAAAGCGGATAGCGTAAGAGAGCCGATAACCTGACGGTTATCGGCTCTCTGTTTATACTTTTATTCTTCTTCAGTTCCGCTGTCAACAGTATCGTAAGCTTCTATC
>JBHADN010000265.1:0-2771 GCA_041855085.1 Catonella sp. | reverse complement strand
GCCGCTTTATCCATCTATTTTTCATATCTCCTAAGTCCAAGCTCAATAAGTTCATCAATAAGCTTTCTCTTATCTATACCCTGTTCTTCCCACAGCATAGGATACATACTTATTGCAGTAAAGCCCGGCAGGGTATTTATCTCGTTAAACACAGGTTCATTTGTACCCTCCTCAAGGAAAAAATCCACCCTTGAAAGCCCGTATCCGTCCACCGCTTTGAATATTTTGACCGCCGCCGCTCTTATTTCCTCCGCCTTTCCTTCCGGAAGCACAGGGGAGATAACAGTCTTTGACTCTGCATTATTATACTTTGCATCAAAATCGTAAAACTCGGCTGCCGCAAGTATTTCCCCTATGCCGCTCGCTTTGGGGCTATGTCCTCCCAGTACCGCACATTCAAGCTCTCTGCCTACTATGGTTTCTTCTACAAGTATCTTGCGGTCATGCTCTGCTGCCAGCAAAAGTGCCTGCCTCAGCTCTTCTCTGTTCTTTGCCTTGCTTACTCCCTTTGAAGAGCCTGCATTTGACGGTTTTACAAAATACGGGTACGGATATCTTGCCTCTATACTGTCAAGCACCTGCTCCATTTCAGAAAGCTCTTCCCTGTAAACAGGTACGAATCCCGCCTGCCTTATCCCTGTTTCGCTTACCGCCTTTTTGGCATACCACTTATCCATGCTTATTGCGGAGGCAAGTACTCCACAGCCTACATAAGGTATATCCGCCATTTCAAGCAATCCCTGTAAGCTGCCGTCCTCTCCGTAAAGTCCGTGCAGCACCGGAAATACCGCATCTATCCTTACTTTCTCTATACTTTCGTCCTCATTAAACTTAATAAGCGACTTTTCCTTTGCATCCGGCGAAATTACAGCCTTTACCCTGCTGTTTTTCCACTCTCCGCTTTTTATTTTTTCTGCACTCTCTGTCCAAATCCACTCGCCGTCCTTTGAAATGACAATGAGTTCCGTATCATACTTATCGCGATCTATATTCTCCGCTACTGTCGCCCCGCTTATAAGTGATATCTCATGCTCGCTGGAGCGCCCTCCGACGATGATAACAACTCTCTTTTTCATCAGCTTTCCCTTCCCGCTTTTATCTTCTGGCTTACCTTTTCCACCTGATTTGTTATATGTTCCTTTATAGCCTTTTTAGCTTCTTCAGGCTTGTTTTCTTCTAAGCATTTTATAATATTGTTGTGCTCTCTTATAAGACCTGCATGGGCAGACTTATCCTTAAGATACTCAATTCTGTACCTATACATTCTCTCTGAAAGATTTCCTACAAGCTGTATAAGTCTTTTGTTTTTAGTCATATCAAAAATTATATTGTGAAATGCAACATCTTTTTTTGCCATATCGGAAATATTTCCCGACCTCGTTGCTTCCGCAAACTCTCTTGCCGCAGCTTTCAGTCTTGTAATATCTTCATCGCCTCTTCTGGCGCAGGCAAGTTCCACCGCAAGTTCTTCAAGGGCACATCTTACCTCCAGTACATCCTGCAAATCCTCTTCCGTAATATTTGCAACCGACGCACCTCTCCTCGGAACCGTTACCGCAAGTCCCTCTATCTCAAGCATGTGTATAGCTTCTCTTACAGGGGTTCTGCTGACGCCGAGCTTTTTGGTCAGCTTCACTTCCATAAGCCTTTCTCCGGGCTTCAGCTCTCCCATAAGTATCTGTCGCCTGAGCGTACGGAAAGCCACATCTCTTAAAGGAAGTTCCGATTCATTTTCGATATACTTACCCATAATTCTCCTTTACTCTGCCACGAGCCACCCTACCGCCTTTACAAGTTCTATTCCTTTTGTTCCTTCAAAGTATCCGGCTGCCCGTTCTGCCTGTTCCTCTGTTTCAAAAAGCCCAAACACCGTCGGACCGCTGCCCGTCATCATAGAAAATACTGCTCCGTTCTCAATTAAATCCTTCTTTATTTCTTCTATTATCTTATGCTTTCTTAAAGTTACTCCCTCCAAAACATTGCCAAGCAGCAGAGCCATTTCTCTAAGCCCTATATTTCCCATAAGCTCCGAAAGTCCCCTTGTATCGGGATGTACTGCCTCGGCTAAACTGTCAAAGTCCTCATAAACCTCTTTTGTGGACACACTTACACCGGGCTTTACAAGCAATACGGTACAAGGCGGAGGTGCCGGCAGCCTTTTAAGCCTCTCTCCCACTCCCTCTGCAAGAGCTGTACCTCCGCTTATCAGAAACGGAACATCCGCTCCCAGTCTTAAACCCAGCTCTTCAAGCCTTTCAGTGCCTATATTTAACCCGAATAATTTATCCATCCCTCTGAGCACAGCCGCTGCATCCGCACTTCCTCCGCCCATGCCCGCCGCAACCGGAATGTGCTTTTCTATATGTATCTCCACTCCGTCATCAATCTTATATTCTTCCTTTATCAGCCTTGCCGCCTTGTATGCAATATTTCCGCTATCGAGGGGAATGCTGTCCGTATCCGACTTCAGTCTTATTTCACTGCAATCCTTTATACTTGTAAGAGTAATAATATCGTACAAATCCACCGTCTGCATAATCATGCTTACATCGTGGTATCCGTTTTCTCTCCTGCCAAGTACATCAAGGCTTAAATTTATCTTACCGTAGGCTTTTATCTTAATATTGTTCATACCTTACCTAATCCCGTATTCGAAGTCCTTACAGCCCCTATTTCAACTCTACAACAGCTTTAGCCGCAAAGCAAGCCAAAAACGAAAAATATTTATTATTCCTTGGGAAATTCCTATGACATAAAAAAGACACCACAAT
>JBHADN010000264.1:0-13369 GCA_041855085.1 Catonella sp. | reverse complement strand
GGTGTTACGCTTCCTGATGAAGTACCGCCACTCGGAACTGATAAACCGCCGCCTGAAGTACCTCCGCTTTGGGCTGTAGAGCCGCCGCCCGGATTTGAATATACTTTATCGTTATACTTGGCTATTATGTCCGACTCCAGCTCATCTGCTCCCGCAACCTTTCTGAACAGATACTGAGCCTTTCCTGCCGGAAGAAGCTCAACTCCGCCTGCATCTACAGCGAGTAAGTCTATAGAAGTCCACTCATTTATACTATTGTCATCAGCCTTGTACTCAAATCTTCCCCTATCCGGTATTCTTACTATCTTTCCGTCCCTTATCTGTATCATTGCGGTATATTCGTCATACTTTGCATTTGTCTTTGCAGGCCTTCCCTGCTCGCCGTACCTTGCCGCCTTGAACACCTCTATAGTCCTTGCAAACCTCTGATCACTTTCCTTTCCGCTGTAGCCTACAGTAACCTTGAAGCTTTGCTGCCCTGCCTGCCCCTCGGTTCCTACAAAAAATTCGCTGCTTACTGTAACTCTTCCCCCATCCTCATTCAAGTCTACCTTGACCGGATTGGCATTGGTTGTCACATACATGCCCGTTGTATTACCGGAAATCTTAACCGAATTTGCACCCTCTACCCTAAACTTCACAAAACTTAAATCCTGAGGATAAGCCTCAGCTTTTGTCCCCTCTATGGTGCTGTCTTCCGTTCCTACATTATCTTTTACCTTTCTTACCCTGAATTTTTCTCCTACATCTATTACTTCTATTACATTTCCGTCCAATTCCTTCCAGCCCCTGTCTTCGGGATAATCATATCCCCACTGGTACTTAAGACCTGAACCGTCCTCAAGCTTTGGAAGTTCCACTACGACCTTTTCATAGCTTACTATACCGTTATCCTCTCTTGCAGTTATTTTTATTTCTCCCTCGGTAAGCTGAACAATCTCCTGCTCCCCGGTTCCGGTCTGCGGTGTGGATGTTATCGGCGTTGTGCCTGTCTGTCCCTGCTCTCCGGAGCCTGTTTGTGTCGCTCCGCCTGCTCCCGATGTTGCTCCAGCTTCCTGAGCCAAGGCTCTTTGCGGAATAAGTGCGGTTCCTGCCGTACTTCCCATAACTGCCGCCGCCGCAAATATCAAAAGTCCTTTTCCGAATTTTCTTTTCACTTTTATTACCTCACCTTTCAGATTAAACACATTTTATACTTTTCCTAAATCTGTGCTTAATTATAGGCAACGAAAGGCATTTTTGCAAATAAACTTTTGTTTATCTTACTTTAGCGTTTATTTATATTTACTTCTGTTTTCCTTTATATTTAGCATCTATTTCTATATTTTTTAAAGAATTTGAAAGAAATTACACCTCTTGTTTATATGCCTGCAATCCCTACTTTGCACAAAAAAGAAGAGCCGCAATTGGCTCTTCTTTCCGCTATTTATGCAATTTTTGCCTTTGCAGTTTCTGCAAGAGCCTTAAAGCCCTCTGCATCGTTTACTGCAAGCTCCGCAAGCATTTTGCGGTTGATATCTATATTTGCAAGCTTAAGACCGTACATGAACTTGCTGTATGAAAGACCGTTAAGTCTTGCCGCCGCATTTATTCTTACAATCCAAAGCTTTCTAAAATCGCCTTTTTTCTTTCTTCTTCCTGCATAAGCACTTGCAAGCGCACGCATAACCGACTGCTTGGCAATTCTGTACTGCTTGCTTCTCGCTCCTCTATAACCTTTAGCTAACTTCAACACTCTATTATGTCTTTTCTTGGCACCTAAGCCACCTTTAATTCTTGCCATTTCATTTCCTCCTTAAACAATTAACTTATATTTAGCAATATGGAAGTAATCTCTTCATCTGATCTGCATTGGTCTTATCAACCTCAACCGCCTTACGAAGATTTCTCTTTCTCTTTGTTGTCTTTTTGGTAAGGATATGGCTCTTATAAGCTTTCATCTTCATCAATTTACCGGTTCCTGTTACCTTAAAGCGCTTTGCCGCTGCACTTTTTGTCTTCATTTTTGGCATAATTCTTTCCTCCTGTTATCTAAGTCTATCATTTTCAATAATTCTGAAAACAATATTACTTCTTTACTGTTAAAACCATAGACATACTTCTTCCTTCAAGTTTAGCCTGCTTCTCTACTACCGCTATGTCGCCAAGCTTCTCAAGGAACTTATCTAAAATCTGCTTGCTCGAAGAAATATGCGCCATCTCTCTTCCTCTGAAACGAAGGGTAACTTTTACCTTATCCCCCTTTTCAAGGAACTTCTTTGCATGATTAACCTTTGTGTTAAGGTCATTGTCATCAATATTAGGCGAAAGGCGAATTTCCTTAACTTCAGTCACTTTCTGCTTTTTCTTCGCTTCTTTCTCCTTCCTTGCCTGCTCATAACGATATTTGCTGTAATCGATAATCTTGCAAACCGGCGGTTTTGCAGTCGGAGCGATTTTCACAAGGTCAAGTTCTGCCTCCTCTGCCAACTTCATCGCCTCTTTTGACGACATAATTCCCAACTGCTCACCATTTTCCCCGACCAGACGGATTTCCTTGTCCCTAATCTGCTCATTGATCATTAATTCGCTAATAGATAAACACCTCCAAACTTTAATTGATAAACATAAAAAGAGCGGATACCAATAGTATCCACTCTTAAAATACGGCAAAAAAGCCGTCAAATTCAATCATCTAAGACCATGCCACTCATTTGTGACCAGGTGGAAGTGGATACTTCACTTGATATACTGTCTTTACAACTATGTCACTTTAACACCTGACAAACTTTCTGTCAAGCATTTTTTCACACGGGTATCTATTCTCTTCTTCTAACCGTTATCTTGACGGTATCTCCTTCCCCCTTGTTCAGAGTCTTTCTTATGCTTTTGAGCATACCTATGATATAGCAGACGGAGCCGTCCTCATTTTTAACTCCCATATTTACTATACTGCCCTCATAAGCAATTCCGTCGAAAGTAACTGCCGCCTTTACCCTGCCGCAGCCGAACTCCTTGCGTATGTCATAGGGGAAAACTACATAAGCGCCGCCCTTTTCCTTTATTTCATGTATAGCCGTTTCATACTCATATACCTTGTCCGCCATAATCTTACCTCATATTTCTACGGCTTATACACCGGTTCCAAAAGTTCGGCAAGTTTCCTTTCCCATACCTCATTCTTCGAATAATGCACCACTCCCAGAATTCCCGCATATGCATATCGTGCAGAAGAGCAGAGAATAATCGGAACATCCGGATACTTTTCTTTTACACTTTTTATAAGCAAATCCCCTGATTCAACCTCGGCCCCGCCTGACTGCTTCGGATACCACATATCCGTAATTATCAAATCGTAAGGATAAGCCCCTCCCATAGTACTGTCTATTTTCTCTAAGCCCTCTTCCAGCGTTTCGGCACGCTCTATGGCGGCAGCCCTATAGCCTGCATCCGCTATGGCGGTGCAAATGCCGTGATATTTAAGCGCATTATCTTCAACAATCAGTATGTGCATGACAATAACCTTTCATAAACTCTAAGCCCAAGGATCGGAAGCAACAGGAAGCCTGATATCCGACAGGCATTGTATTTCATTTATAAACCACTGTCCCGTGGACGGTTTTTGGCGCAGTCTTATAGACCTCTCCGAGTCCGCTCCTCCGCTCTTTACATAGACAGAAGCCCAGTTTTCGGTTGAAAACGAATATGGATTGGATGTCACGGTTATAGTGTATGGCTCCGTCGGAGTGTAGTTATTTGTCGGATTTGCTCCCGCAAAAAATGAGAAGCACTTATAAATCTTTCCTTTCAGCCTGTCCTTTATGAACTGCTTTTCCATAGTTGAAACCGGCTCCGGCCCTTTTAAGAAATCCAGCATTTCATATACCGAGTTCTCATCCTTTTCAAAGCTGCACAAGGCCGCAATCGCCAGCGCCGCAGTCTTATAAGGCGTATCAAGCGTTGCCGCCGGATGTGACTGAAGCTCCGTAAGATTGGTCGGTAATTTCTGAAATACGATAGTTTCAGAACCGTTATTGTTTGCCGCATCAAAAATACCCATATTTACTCCTCCTTTAAACAAGAATTTTGTTAAAAGTTTCCAATCCACATTATAGCAAATATCACAAAAAAGGTAAACATATCAGCCTTCCGTTTTTTTCAGTACTACCGCCACAACTTCCGGACGATTGTTAAATCTTATCGGAATTCTACTATTTCCTATACCGCGGCTTATAATCATATCCGTGTCCTTTTGATGCACCAGTCCCGCATCATATTCAGGAAAAAATCCCTGATCCGGAGCTACTATCGCACCCAGAAACGGAAGCCTTATCTGACCTCCATGCGTATGTCCGCTTAGTACCGCCTGTATATCGTTTGCAACATAGGCTTCAAATGCCTCCGGCCTGTGTGACAAAAGCAGCTTAAAGCCCTCCGAAAGTTCCATCCCTCTAAGCTTTCTTTCAAGCACTCCTCCATACAGGACTTCATCTCTCTCCGCAAAAAGAGGATCGTCAAGCCCTATAAGCTGTATGGCCTCCATCCCTCTGACAAGCTCTGCCGTTTCATTTCTGAGCACCCTTACCCCCGCCGCTTTAAGTTCCCTCTCAAGCGCAGCATAGACCTCGCCCAGTCTTGCCTCGTGATTTCCCGTAACATAGTAGCAGGGTGCAATTTTAACAGCCGCCTTAACAAGGGTAAGTGCCGTTTCCACATCCGTTTTTACCGAGTCCACCAAATCGCCGGTAAATGCAATGATGTCCGGTTTTTCTTTTGTTAATATTTTGACAACCTCTTCTCCCAAAAAGGAATTATGAAAGTCTGATATTTGTACTATCTTATAGCCGTCAAATGCGGCAGGCAGTCTGTCATTTATAATCTCATAGCGGGAAATTCCCACCGTAACATTGCCCCAAACTGTCCACAGGGCAAATATAACACCTATAAAGCATAATACGACTTTCTTACTCAAAATCCTTTTCAATCCATCCACCTGTTCTTGTTGTAAATAATCAGCTCAACCGTCAGTATCAGCATGGCTATTACAATAACCGCAAAATAGCCGTATTCATGCCCCAGTTCAGGCATATATTTGAAATTCATACCGTACCAGCCTGTAAGCAATGTAAGCGGCATAAATATAGTTGTAACTATAGTAAGAGTCTTCATTATCTTGTTCTGCTTATTTGTAATGTCTGATTCGTACAACTCCCTGAGCTGTATTGCATATTCCTGTAAATCCCTTGCATCTCCGTTCAGACGCTCCGCCCGCTCAGAAAGATATCTGAATAGCTTGCCGGTTTCATCTTCTATGATATCGTAAGGGCATTCCGCCAACAGTATACACAGATTTGCTATCTGTTTGTAGTGCCTCGTGAGTTCCATAAGCTCATGCCTTCTTGTATGCAGACCGTGGTCAAAGTCGGTATCTATTTCCACATTTTTATTGATGAGTTTCGCTTCTCTCTCGTCCAATTCATCCTGGAGCTTGTCAAGATTTATTCCCTCCGTATCTATAAGCTCATCCAGAAACATAAACAGAACATCCGGCGGCGTCTTTGCCTCTATAATCTGCTCGTCGACTATTTTTAAGATATAATCGCTTACATTTCCCTCTTTCTCCACAAAAATAAGTCTGTTTTTATCCGCATAGAAAAAGCAGGTCTTATCCTCAAGTTCTCCTCTTTGCGGTTTCTGCACCGTTCCGTAAAAACTGTTTGCCGTAATATAAACCTTACTGTGCCTGATTATATCGTCGACATCAAAGAGCCTGATTTTGTCAGCCAGCTCCTTATATTTGTCAAAATATTCCTCGGCGCTTACCACCGCGACATACGGCTTGGTTCTCTGCAGCTCTGTTGCCGCATCCTCCGCAACAAGCGTTCCGTCAATAAAATACTTCATAACCTTACTCCTTTGAAGATAATTATAATAAACTGACAAAGCCGTATCTACACAAGAGTAGTGTCGGTTCCCCCATACCGGCGGCTTTTGCCGCCGCTAAGTTCTCAATATTTTTGAAGCATAATCCCTGAAAGCGTTAACCATATTGTAATCATCTATTACAAATGCCGCCTTGGGCATATCGGTCTTTGTCATAATAACTCCCCTGTCTTCCTTAACATACAAGGTTATATTCGGGGTAAGCTCCTGTTTAAATGTTATGCTGAAATTTTCATACTGCGCCTCAAGCTCCTTTAGCCCCTCTATATGAGCAAGATACTGTTTTTGGTCGTATCTTATGCCGCCGAGCGACAAGGTCTGCGCAAAAGGAGGCTGCAGTATATACTCCGCTCCTTCCGCCGTCTTAGGCTCAAGCAGGATGAGTGAAAGCCTGCTGTGGGCTATCTTTTTTCTGAATGCATCCGCGCTGTTTCTCCAAACTTCCATAAAGTCGGTATATTCCGCTTTTTCTGCCATCTCCTCCGCAAGCTTTTCCGGCATTGCAAAAAATGGCGGCATCTCACAGCACAGCAGCGCATCTCCCTCCGCCATCACTATATTTTCAGCCACATCGGCAAAACTTTTTGCATCCTTTTCCGTAAAGATTTGCATAAGAGGCCGACAAAGCCCGAAATAGTTTCCATATTCCGCCGTAAGTGCATTGATGGCAAAACGGTCGGTTATAAACATATTAAGCATACCGTCCGTATCCTGCTGCACCGACGAGGAGGCAACCGCCGCAACTTCAGGAGCGATAAACAAGGTCCGCCTGAATACTCCATCTCTTAACCGGGGATAGTAATACGGCTCCACCATACCTGTCATGTAGATAGGTATCCATTTAGTCACAGCCTCAATAAGCTCATTCATATCCCTCGAAATATTGTGTATTACCCTGACTCTGTTTCCTTTTAATATTACCCCGGTAAACAGCTCCATCCACCGTTTTACAAAAGCTCCGTCTTCATACAGCCACTCCATGTTTTCATCCGAAAACAAAAGCAGCGTATGCGGTTTTTTCTCCTGTAAAATCATTTGGAAAAACTGAATTACAGCCTTTCTTTTTCCCGCATTTCCATAAAGGTATGATGAATATTTTTTCAGCTCTTCTCTCTCGTTTTCCTGCGAAACCGCGGCAACCTGTCTTTGTACCGCATGTGAGCAGCCCGACACAAGCCTTCCCGAGGCAGGATACAGCTCCGGCTTCTCCCCTATAAGCCATCTCTCAAGGTATACCGCCGTATCTTCAACCGTTTCAAGCACCGCACTTCCTATACCTGTGAGCTTAATAAGAGCATTTATCTGATAATCTTTTTTCACATTTCCTGCCAGGTACTTGCACATATTTAAAAGATAAGCCTGTTTTTTAGGCAATGCCCTTGCCCCCGAACGCAGTCTTCCGATATATGAGGGGTTCATGCTCACAGCCCTGCCTAAGCGGCTGTTTGATACCTCAGCGACATTCATAAGCGCATCAAATCTCTCCGCAAACATTACATCACCTCCCGTTTTAACTTAATATTATCACAATTAAGGCACTACAACAAGCTTTTTGGCACATTTTATGTCTAAAATTTGGCACAACTATTTTGTCATATCTTGTTGAATAAAAATTTAAATATTATAAACTGTAATTACAAGCACCAATGGAGGTGGCGATGAAAATCAGCATAAAAAAAGGAGATTTTTACACAGACAGATATGAACTTGTAACGGGGAAAAATTCTCTTAAATTTATCGGCAAGTCCCACAGCTTTTCCATTCCTTATGAGGACATAGGAGATTTGCATATTGTTCAGGATGTATACGGGCAGTTTTATTTCTCTATGTACAGCACCGACCACGTATATGAGGGACAGGTACTGGATACCGAAAAGCTCGGATGTTTCATTGCCGTACTTAACTTAGAGATTAAAGGCAATGTAGATGTAGAGATAAAAAAAGAATAGGTCGCAAAAGACCGCCATAACACAGCAAAGGAGAAGAGTATGGGTAAGTTTGTACTTTATATGCTTGTCGGCATTGTCTTAGCATTGCTTGGAATTTTGGCAATATATATCGAACGCAGAAAGATGTCAAGATGCACAGCCAAGACAACAGCCACTATTGTTTCTGTGGAAAAAGAAAAGAAGGTGGAGGGGGAATCGGTTTATATCCCCGTATATGAATACAGCGCAGGCAATAAAATTATGCAGGAAAAGGGATATATACACAGCAGCGGCAAAGATAAATATAAGGTGGGGCAAATCACGGAAATAGCATATAACCCCGATAAGCCCGACGAGTTTATTATAAACGGCAAAGGCACGGGGTTCGGGTATGCTTTGCTTGTTCTTGCGCTGATTGTTATTGCCGTTTCATTTTCACAGCTTTAAAATTTGCTATCCCGCAGGATAATTTCAGGCATTCTTCTGAAAACTCCTGCGGGATATTAAGATTACCGTTATTTGAAATTATACTCGGTGACTATACTCTCTCTGCCGCTTACCTTGTCATTGTAATATTCATAATATGACAATCCTAAAAAGCTCCCTGCGATATTTATCACATTATTAAAGCCTGAATTTTGCAGCACGAGAGCTGCATTGTAGCTTCGCTGACCTGTGCGGCAATGCAGATATACCGGATTTTCTCTAGGGATTTCTTCCATTCTGTTTCTGAGTTCGCTGAGCGGAATATTTACAGCTCCCTTAATATGGCCGCGTTCAAACTCCGCCGCCTCCCTTACATCAATTATTACCTCTTTGTTTTCAACCAGCTCTCTTACTTTGTCTACATGTACCTGCTTAAAATCTCCGTTTAATACATTTGAACCTACATATCCCGCATAGTTTACTACATCCTTTGCAGTTGCAAAAGGAGGAGCATAGCTGAGTTCCAAGTCTTTTAAATCCTCCAGCGTTCCGCCGAACTTGATAACGGTTGCTATTACATCTATCCGCTTTGTTGCATCTCCCCTGCCTATAGCCTGAGCTCCCAGCACTTTCCCGGTAGGCACTTCAAATAAAAGCTTAAAGTGCAAAGGTGATGCATCCGGCATTATTCCTACCTTATCAGAAAGTATAACACGCACGAAGTCATACTTTATTTTCAGGTCAAGCTGACTTATCAATGCTTCATTAAGTCCTGTAGCCGCCCCGTTAAAGCCGAATACCCTTATTGCGGAAGAACCGATATAGCCTCTGTTTGCGGCAGGCTTGTTGTTTATATGGTCCGCCGCCGCCCTTGCCTGCTTTAACGCAGGTCCTGCAAGCGACAGCTTTGTCCTGCTGTGTGTAAGTGCATGATACACCTCGGTTGCATCTCCCACCGCATAGATATTCGAGTCGCTTGTCCTTTGATTTTTATCAACTCTTATCGCTCCCGTTTCTCCAAGCTCTATGTCGGCTGCCTTGGCAAGCGAGGTTTCCGGCGTTACCCCGATTGCCATAACAACCGCTTCCGCCGCCACTGTCTTACCCGACTCCAAAACAACTCTGTTTTCTTCAAATCTCTCCACCTTATCTCCGACTATAAGGTTTACTCCGTTGTCAATCATTTCTTTATGCAGAATCTGCACCATATCGTAGTCAAACGGTCTTAATATCTGTTCCACCGCTTCTACTACCGTTACGGAAAAGCCCGCATTTCTAAGGTTTTCAGCAACCTCTATGCCTATGAAGCCTCCTCCAATAACCGCTACATCCTTACCTTCCATATTTTTTACGAATTTGTTCAGCCTGTCTATATCAACCACATTCCGTACAGTAAAGACATTAACCTTTTCAATACCTTGAAATTTAGGCACTATAGGAGCTGCTCCCGTGGAAAGTATCAGCTTGTCATAACTCTCGGTGTATTCTTCTCCCGTAACTGTATTCCTTACTCTTACCGTTCGGTTTTTTCTGTCTATATCCGTCACTTCGCTGTTAACCCGTGCGTCTATATTGTATTGCTTTAAAAAAGTTTCAGGTCTTACTAACACCAGTTGTTCAGCTTCCTTTATAGTTCCGCTTAGATGATACGGCAATCCGCAGTTTGAGAACGACACATGCGGTCCTCTCTCAAACATGATAATCTTATCTTCTTCACTGTTTCTTCTAAGCCTTGCCGCTGCAGATGCTCCTCCTGCAACTCCGCCTACTATAATTATCTTTCTTTCCATAGGTAATACCTCCTGTATTTAAAATGCGGTATAGTATATATGAAAACTTCTTATATAATTCTAGTAAACTTTCACTTTTATTTATATGACTTTGTTACACTTCTGTAAATATTGTGTTCTGCAGACTCATATCCTTCTCGCCGAATACCTTAAAAAACCTCTATCTGGCAGGAGCGCATGGTTTCAAGCGCCGCCTCATGCTTAGTTGCCGTAACTCCCGCACAGCAGGATGAATCCACCTTTACGGTTATCTCCGGTAATTTGGATTTTATAAGCAATGCATTGGTAACTACACAAATATCCGTACAAAGCCCCACAAGCTCAACCTCTATCTTCTCTTTCTCCGCAATACCGCACAGCCTGTCTGCGAGAGCAAGAGAGCCGAATGACGGCTTTTCGATTATATTTTCGGGGAGAAGGAGCGGCTTAATATCGGCCTGTATTTCCCAGCCTTCGGTTCCCTTTATACAATGCTCTACCGGGAGATATGAGCCCTCTTTCGTACTGAGGTAATCCTTCCCATGAGTGTCCTTGGTCGCCATCACATCTTCCGCAGGATATTCTTTTATCTTCTTTACAACTTCTTTGACAACGGCTTCCGCCTCGCCGCTCCCTAATGCTCCGTTTATAAAATCATTCTGCATATCAACCACAACTAAAATCTTCCTCATAAGTCCTCCCTGTACAGAGTTTTTGTACATCTTGTAAAACTTCAGCATCTAAAGTATTTTATCACACATTTCCTACAAAAGAAAGCTTACAGTTCTTTCCTCTTAAGACAAACAGGATTTGAAATCTGCTCATATTCCTGTTAAAATATTGAAGTTCAAATATTTAAGCAAAGGATATCAGATGAAAAAAACACTTGGAACTCTCGGACTGATAGTCACAACCATAATATGGGGAGGCGGCTTTGTAGCAAGCAATCTTGCACTTAAGTCATTCAGCCCGTTTGCAATAATGAGCTTCAGATTTTTGATTGCGTCTATATTTATGGGAATAATGGCGGGCAAAAATATCGGACATATAAGCAAAAAGGAAGCCTTTAGCGGAATTTTCCTCGGTGCCTCCCTATTTGCGGCATTTGCACTTCAAACCGTAGGGCTTCAGTACACAACCCCATCAAAAAATGCTTTTCTTACTTCTACCAATGTAGTAATCGTGCCTATTATAGCGTATTTCATAGGGAAAAAAACTCTTGAAAAAAGAGCTCTGCTGGGTGTTGTTACCGCTCTGCTCGGCACAGGCGTACTTTCACTCCAAAGCGACTTCTCTATGGGGCTTGGAGATCTTATTACTCTGTTCGGTGCGGCGGGCTTTGCCCTTCAGATTTATCTTACAGGAGAGTTTGCAGGCAAAATCAAAGTGTCCGTTTTAAATTTTTTGCAAATATCCACAGCCTGTATTCTTTCATTTATCGGGCTGTTGTTTGAACAAAACAGCCGTTTTGACGCTAACATGGACAGCATACTTGCCATCATCTATCTCGGAGCCGCAAGTACCGCTCTCTGTTATTTTTTACAGACTACCGGGCAGAAATATGTAGACGAAACAAAGTCCGCCATAATTCTATCTCTGGAGTCCGTATTCGGAACGATATTTTCCGTAATAATATTGAATGAAGCCGTCACAACAAGAATGGTATTAGGCGGCAGTCTTATACTGTCTGCAGTACTCATATCGGAAATAAAGCCTGCAACAAAAAGTAAAGTCTGAAATACCGTAGATTAAAATTTAAAGGAGGAAGTATGTTATTCTTGGAATACCCTAAATGCTCTACCTGCAAAAAAGCTGAAAAATGGCTTGATGCAAAGAAAGTCGACTACACAAGCCGCCACATAGCGGAAGAAAATCCGACCTGCGAGGAGCTTGACCGCTGGCACAAGCTTAGCGGGCTGCCCCTTAAAAAGTTTTTTAATACAAGCGGTCTTGTTTACAAGGAACTGGAATTGAAAGACAAACTCGCCTCTATGAGTCACGAGGAGCAGTTAAAACTGCTTGCAGGCAACGGCATGCTGGTTAAGCGCCCTATTCTTGTAAAAGAGGATATAGTGCTTGTCGGGTTCAATGAAACGGAATGGAGCCGCCACATCGCTCCGTCTTTAACCCATCCGGTTCTCAATGAGCCGTCGGCATAAAAGAAATATTTGGTACCGTCGATTACCGGCTCTCCTGTGAGGGCTTTTCCGGCTCTATATAAAAGATAGGTTCCTACATCATTCAGCACTCAATTCTGTGCATTTTCAGGAGAAGTCGTAAGCTTGATGTAACGGTTTAAGATAGCGGCAAAGCCTGCACGAGTAGTATTTATATTCTGTCAGTTATAAATTTTATCCCTAAGTGTCCGAAGCACTAAAATATTCCCTTGGGGCAAAGAGAAGCTTTTGTCTGTGCATGCCGTAATATGTGTGCATAGCACATTCCCTGCCGTGGAGGGTTTAATCTATTCCGAAATCAGATTTTCGCTGACCAGATACTCTCTTGCCACATCGAAAGCCTTTTTACCCTCGACATCTACCTGATAATTCATACGGCTCATTTCTTCCGAAGTAATTTTACCTGACAATTTACTCAGTATTTTTTCAACCGGCATTTTGCGCTGCAGCTCATTAAACCTGATTGGCGACTCCTGTGACAAAAGATATAATATATACATTGACCATTTGCCTGTCAGAACTTTTTGCGATGTCATATATGGGCATAATCCGAATAATTCCTTCTTTGGCATAACACTATCCTTTCTGATAGTAGTATCATAAAATATCGTACTTGCTATCTTAATCCTTAAACAATATAATGCGAATATACTTGGTAGTCTGCCGAGTTTGCCTATACTAAAGTGAACTTTCAATATAGGCAAACATCAGCAGACTATCTTGAAAAGTATATTTAAGTCAATAGAAAATCTTTCACAAAGGAAATTATTACTATGAACGCAGTGTATGAATTTTTAAAAAAGTGTGGTACTTTTTATCTCGCAACGGAAGAAAACGGTCAGCCTCATGTTCGCCCATTCGGGGCAGTATGTATGTTTGAAGGAAAACTGTATATTGTGACAAACAATCAGAAAAAAGTTTATCTGCAAATGATAAAAAATGGAAATTTGCGGTATGAGCAAAGGAAAATGGATGCGTCTGGAAGGAACCGTAAAAAAGGACTTGCGCCGTGACGCCAAAGTTGCTATGATGGATGAAAATACTGCCGAACTTAGCAGTCTATATTCTGTGGATGAGAGACCGTTTCAAGTTTCGTGTAAACTAAAGAACTGAATATAAGATATTAGTTAATAAGTGATTTAAAGGT
>JBHADN010000263.1:0-5310 GCA_041855085.1 Catonella sp. | reverse complement strand
CAATAACTTCGGCTAAATTCTCTGCCAAAAATTTTTTTAGAGCAGAAACAGCCTCCTTCTCGTCTTCTCCTTCTGCAAAAATAGAAATCCTGTCTCCTTTTTTGACACCCAAAGCCATAACAGCCATTATTCTCTTGCAATCTGCTTCTTTACTGGTTTTTTCATTTAAAATCTTAATGTGACTTAAAAATTCACCCGCTTTTTTTGAAATAAGTCCCGCCGGTCTTGCATGAATCCCAAGTTCATCTGTAATAATGTATGTTATTTTCTCCATATTCCTTCCCGATACCTACAGCTAAAGACTTATTACCTTCTTTCTCAGTCCCAATATTCTGTTCGGAGTAACCGAAAACCAGTTCACTCCCATCTCTATAAAAGTTTCCGTAAACTCGGTATCCCCTGCCAGTTCTCCGCAGATTCCGACTCTGATACCGTTTTTGCGTGCATTCTCAATCGTAAATCTCACGAGCTCCAGTACAGCCCTGTGATGCGGATTGTACAGCGGAGCAACCGTTTCATTCAGCCTGTCCACGGCAAGCGTATACTGTATGAGATCGTTCGTGCCTATACTGAAAAAATCCGCTTCCTTTGCAAGCTCATCACTTATTATGGCTGCCGCAGGCGTTTCTATCATAATGCCCACGGCTATTTCTCTGTAAGCAATTTCTTCAGCCGTCAGTTCAGCCTTTACTTCCTCAATCATCTTCTTTGCCATGGCAACCTCATCAACCGATATTACCATAGGGAACATAACCTTCACATTTCCGAACATCGAGGCTCTGTATATGGCTCTAAGCTGAGTTTTCAATATATTCGGTCTGAGCCTGAAAAGTCTTATCCCCCTGCAACCCATATTTGGATTCAACTCTTCCTTAAGCCCCAGATATCCTACCTTTTTATCCAGCCCTATATCAATAGTTCTTATGACGAGCACTTTTCCGTTGAGTTTCTCCGCAACTGTCTTATATTCTATAAACTGCTCTTCTTCCGTAGGAGGACTGTATCTCCCCAGATACAGGTATTCACTCCTGAGCAGGCCTACTCCCTCCGCATCATTTTCAAGTGCCTTGTCCGCCTCATCCGCGCTGTCTATATTGGCATAAATCCTAATGTCTTTTCCGTCGCTCGTTACGGTTTTTCTTCCTTTGAATAAACTGAGTTCTTCCCTTTCCGATTTCAGCCTTCTTGTTTCTTCTTCCGCAAGGCTTAGCACATTTTCATCAGGTTCAATGTAAAAATCTCCTCTTATACCGTCCGCAATTCCAAGCTTTCCGTCAAAAAGCTGTATGTCGTTGCCTTCAAAATCCACATTTACTATGGCGGGTATATCCATAGCCTTTGCAAGTATTGCCGTATGCGAATTGCTGGAGCCTTTCTCCGTAACAAAGGCAAGCACTACCTTCTTGTCCAGCCTTATAGTTTCACTCGGAGTCAAATCCTTGGCAACTATGATTACCGGCTCCTCATAATCCGGCTTCTTTTCTTTATCTCCTGCGAGTATCCTTATAACTCTCTGGGATATATCGACTATATCCGTGCCTCTTTCCTTCATGTAATCGTCATTTATCCCTGTAAAAATGCGTGAAAATGAATTACCCGCAACAAATACCGCATACTCTGCATTTATATTCTCAGACCTGATGATTTTCTCTATAAATTCCAGATAGTCCTTGTCTTCAAGCAACATTCTGTGGATGTCAAAAATAAGCGCAACCTCTTCCCCCACCTTTTCCAGCGCCTCTTTATACAGTTCTTTCAGCTCCGTCTTGGCGGTTTCAAGTGCAACATTAAATCTCAGCAGTTCATTCTCCGCATCCTCTATATTTATCCTGCGCGGTTCTTTACCGCTCTCCTCAATTACCTTTATTTTCCCCAGAGCCACCCCTACGGATACTGCGCTCCCTATATACCTCTCCATCTAAACCTCCTGCTAAAGCTTAACCTTCATTATGACATCTCCCCTTTGCGCTATCCCCGGCTCTGATATTATTATCCCCCTGATTTTATCAGAGCTGCATATAACTATGGGCGATTCCGATCTGTATCCCGCTCGGGTCAACTCATCAAAATTTACTTCCAACAACAAATCCCCCTCTTTTACAAAATCTCCCTCCTGAACTGCCGCCTTGAACCATTCTCCTCTCAGATTTACGGTATCTATGCCGATATGAACGAGAAGCTCTATGCCCTCTTTAGTAGTAATACCTATGGCATGAAGAGTATGAAAGACAGTTGTTATTCTGCCGGAAACCGGAGAATACACCCTATCCTCCATAGGTATCGCAGCTATGCCCTTTCCCAGTATTTCCTCATTAAAGGTAGGATCCGGAACATCTTTGATACTTATCAGTTCACATTTAAATGGGGATAAAATCTTAAGTTCCTTCTTCTTAAAAAAAATACTCTCCCCTCCCTTTCTCAAAAGGATGATTAAAAACCGCTTTCGACAAAATTACTGCCGTACCCTGCCGCGTCCGTGTGCATGAGGTTTTTTATGTAGTCGGAAGTTCTTCCGACTACATAAAAAATAAATAGAAACCAAATCTCACAAGCACAACATGCCGCCTGAAAAATCTGGTTTCAACCTGATGATTATCCGTAAAAGTAATACCGAATTCTACCACCAATATTCATATTTGTCAACCACTAAACTTCTACTTTACGGTAAACGAAATTGAATTTTCATTCCCCGCCTTATCTTTTACTACAAGCTTGTACTTGCCTTTAGCAGTAATCTTCGTGCCGCTCTTTATTTTAGAGCCGTTTAATGTCGCCGACTTTATTCCTGAACCCTTGTCTGAAAACTTTACGGTCACAGACACTTTATAGGTTTTATTGTTTTTTACTCCGGTTATACTTGGCTTAACATCATCAATGCCGCTCACCTTAACATTCTTTATTATATGTCCGTTTTTATTATCAGAAAGCAAAAGTGTAAAATAGCCATTGTTCTTTACTTCAAACACATATGCATTTTCATCGTTTAATTTAAGCTGTACGGTCTTGTCATCATAAGAGTTGTAATACTCTCCGGAAAGAAGCTTTCCCCAGTAAGTAGAGTTTCCTATGCTGTCCTCTCCGAGCTTTCCCTGACGATACTCCACCAGCTTTGTTTCAGTTCCGATGCCCGATGTTACCGAAACCGTTACCTTATCCTTTTTACCGCTTAAAACCTGCTCTACTGCGATAGCTTTCTCCACAGGTATTGCAACTGCGACTACATTTACATTTCCCTCGTAATGGCTGAAATTTTCATGCTTATTAAATACATGTACATAGTATGTACCCGCCTTAAGCACAGCGGCAGCATATTTCTCATAGTTCCAGTAGCCCCATCCGTATTCCACCTTCAATTTTGAATAGGCTGAATCCCCGTATACTTTTACCTTAGTCCCGAGTCCGTCGTGATTGTTTAAGGAGTAGTTTCCCGAAAAATACACCCAAGAATCCTCTGCAAGCTCGAACTTAAAAAAAGCCTTACTCTCCGCCCCCTTAGGAAGTTTCAAGTTCTGTGTAAATATAGCGGAAACATCCTCCGTATCGCTAAGTTTTTCCGCCGTCGGCATAGTTGCTTCAAAAGGCTGTTCCTGTGCGGTTTCCGGCGTCACTACATACGCACCGGCGGTCGCAGCCTGCAGCTCCGTTCCTGTTCCGGAGTAACCGGCAAATACCAAAACCGCGGCTACAACTGCACAAATTTTTTTAATGCTCATCGTAAACCCACCTTTCATATATAAAATATATGATAACTTTAACACAAGATAAAGAGGATTTCAATACAGAAATCCTCTTTATCTTGTGTTTCTTACGAATTATGCCGGCTTGCCCGGCAGAGTAATATCCACTTTTTCTCCGCCGGAAATTCTTACGGGAAGTCCTTCAAACATAAGTTCTGCACTTTCTTCTCCGTTGTTTTTTATACTTGCCTTTTCTTTATCTATAGTTATACCCAGCGGCTGTCCTCTCCAAACCATGTTAAAGCTTATCAAGCTCCACTCCTTAGGCAGCCTCGGAGATACGGACAGGCTGTTGCCGAACAGTCTTACTCCTGCAAAGCCCATAACAACACTCTGCCATACTCCTCCCATAGATGCCGAATGTATTCCCATATCAGACGACCTCATCTCTGTGCCCAAATCGACACTTGCCGAACCCTTGTAAAATTTGTACGCCATCTCCTCAAGTCCCAGTTCACTTGCCATAATTCCATGTGTACATTTACTCAGAGAAGAGTCATGCAGCGTTTTTTCCTCATAATACAGAAAATTTTTTCTTACCGTTTCTTTGTCAAAAAGCTCTCTAAGAAGGAAAAACAAAACAACAATATCTCCCTGCTTCGACACCTTGTACTCATTTATCTGCTCCATGTTGAAATCTCTGTAGATAGTTCCCACTATCGAGCTTTGTTTATATTTTGAGAGGTCAAGGTCCTTTAGCTTGAAATATCCGTCAAACTGCGGTATTATTCCGTTTTCATCCGGCTGAGGCAGATAAAGTTCCTCCATCTTCAGGCAGAGTTCCTCTTCAAGCTGTTTTAAGTTTAACTTCAAATCAAGCTGTTCATACAGGGCGGTCCTGGACTCCTTTATATCCGCTATATACTCTTTAGCCAGCTTCATGTTGTGGTGCGCCATATAGTTTGTATAGGCATTGTTGTCTATATGTTCCTTGTACTCGTCAGGTCCTATTACATCCAGAATTTCATATTTGCCGGACTTTTCATTTTTTTCCATCTTCGACAGCCAGAATTTGGCGGTTTCAAAAATTATCTCATAACCGTTTTTCTCCATAAAGTCGGTATCGCCGGTAAATCTGTAATACTCATCCACTGCAAACGCTACATCCGCAGATATATGGATTTCTATCAGTCCGGTTAAAATCGGCATTGCCTCTCCTGTTACCACATCCGCATCTCCCATAAGCGGAGTTACTTCTCCGTCATCTATCCATGCAGACTCCCAAGGATACTGCGCTCCCGAAAATCCGTTTTCAGCCGCCTTTTTTCTTGCTCCGTACAGATTGTGATATCTGTATTCAAGCAATGTTCTTGCAGCCTTCGGATCCGTGTACATATAATAAGGAAAGAGAAAAATCTCCGTATCCCAAAAAGAATGCCCTTTGTAGCCCTCTCCCGACAGAGCCTTTGCGCCAATTCCGAGTCTGTTGTCATCCCTTTTTATCATTATGTTTAAATGATACTGGGCAAATCTTATTCCAAGCTGGTCAAAACCGTCCTCAGAATTTATAGTTATGTCGTTTTTATTCCAAAACTCCCTCCATACAGCCTCACTTTTTTCAAACAGAAGTTTG
>JBHADN010000262.1:0-24463 GCA_041855085.1 Catonella sp. | reverse complement strand
GCAAATGAGAGTGCAAAGCTTGATTTCAGGATGCAGGCGGTAAGGACGGACTTCCTCGGCTGCTGATGCTCTTAAAACAATTTTCATATACAACGGGCGGCTTTTTACAGCCGCTCTTTTTACTGTCTTACGGCAGGTTCTTTCCGAATATAAGCTGTAAATGTGATTTTTTATTACACTTTCACTAAATATCCCTGTTTTTTCGCGAAAACTTTGGATAAGTATTTATTCATTTTCTATTGCATAATAATTCATTTAATGCTATACTTCTGCATAATAATTCATTTAATACAAAAAGTTATGTATAATAATTCATCGCATATTATTTGCGGAAGAGCTTACGGAGGAATAAATACTATGAAAAAACAGATTAAAAAATGTGTACTTGCCTATTCAGGAGGACTTGACACCTCCATTATCATACCTTGGCTTAAGGAAAACTACGGCTGCGAAGTAATTGCCGTTTCGGGAGATGTAGGGCAGGGAGCGGAGCTTGACGGGCTTGAAGAAAAAGCGCTTGCAACAGGAGCTTCCAAGCTTTATATAGAAGATTTGAAGGAAGAATTTGTCAACGAATACATAATCCCTACTATGAAGGCGGGGGCAAAATACGAGGAATATCTGCTCGGCACATCTTTTGCCCGTCCTATAATAGCAAAGCGCATAGTGGAGATTGCTCTTAAAGAGGGCGCCGATGCCATCTGTCATGGCTGTACAGGCAAGGGAAATGACCAGGTGCGTTTTGAACTTACCATCAAGGCATTTGCTCCGAATATGACCATCATAGCCCCTTGGCGCGAGTGGGATATAAAGAGCCGCGAAGAGGAGATAGAATACGCAGAAGCACATAACATACCTCTTAAAATCAATCGTGAAACCAACTATTCCAAGGATAAGAATCTCTGGCATCTCAGCCACGAGGGACTTGACCTTGAAGATACCGGCAACGAACCTTTATACAACAAAGAGGGCTTTTTGGAGATGGGAGTTTCTCCCGAGCAGGCTCCGGACAAGCCTACATATATAGAAATCGGCTTTGAAAAAGGTGTACCGGTTTCACTTGACGGCACGTCTATGAAAGCCGTTGACATCATTTATAAGCTGAACGAATTAGGCGGAGCAAACGGTATAGGGCTTCTCGACATAGTTGAAAACCGACTTGTAGGCATGAAAAGCCGCGGTGTGTATGAAACTCCGGGTGGAACAATCCTCTACCATGCCCATCAGACACTCGAAAGTATATGCTTAGATAAAGAAACCTCTCACTACAAGGCTCAGGTAGGAATTAAATTTGCAGACTTAGTGTACAACGGTCAATGGTTTACGCCTCTTCGCGAGGCTCTGTCAGCCTTTGCAGACAAAACCCAGGAAACGGTAACAGGCAAGGTACGCTTAAAACTTTACAAGGGCAACATAATAAATGCCGGAGTGTGGAGTCCTTACAGCCTTTACAGCGAAAATCTCGCCTCCTTCGGAGAGAGCGACTACGACCACACGGACTCTGCAGGCTTTATCAACCTGTTCGGCTTGCCTGTAAAGGTTCAGGCTCTGGTAAACGGCAAGGCAGGCAAATAACATTAAGAACGGAGAATATATGAAACTTTGGTCAGGACGATTTGATAAAGATACCGACAGACTGGTAGACGAGTTAAACGCTTCCATCTCCTTTGACAACCGCCTCTACAAAGAGGATATCTGCGGAAGCATTGCCCACGCCAAGATGCTCGGCAAGCAGGGCATCATATCTGCTGCCGAGGCTGAAAAAATAGTCGCCGCTCTGGCTGACATTCTTTCGGATATGGAAAAAGGTAACATTCCTTTTAACATTGCCGACGAAGATATTCACATGTGCATAGAAGCCGAGCTTACCCGCAGGATAGGGGATTCGGGAAAAAGGCTGCATACTGCCAGAAGCCGCAACGACCAGGTGGCTCTCGACTTCAGAATGTACCTGAAAAATCGGATAATTTGCATAAAAGGTATGCTGCTTGATTTGTTGGAGGCGGTAATCGCTCTTTCAGAGAAAAATACCGATACAATTATGCCCGCCTACACTCATCTTCAGCGTGCACAACCGACTACCCTCGCTCACTATATGATGGCATATGCCAATATGTTAAAGCGAGATATTACCCGACTGGAGGACTGCCTTGTGCGCATGGATGAGCTGCCTTTGGGAAGCGGCGCTCTTACAGGCACTACCTATCCTATCGACCGTCAGTTTGTAGCCTGTGAACTGGGCTTTTCAGGTGTATGCGAAAACAGCATTGACGGAGTCAGCGACAGGGATTATGCCATAGAGCTGCTTGCAGACCTTTCCGTACTCATGATGCACCTCTCGCGCTTTTCCGAGGAAATCATCCTCTGGTGCAGTTGGGAGTTTAAGTTTATAGAGCTTGACGACGCGTATTCTACCGGTTCTTCCATCATGCCTCAAAAGAAAAATCCCGACATAGCCGAACTGGTAAGGGGCAAAACCGGCAGAGTGTACGGAAGTCTTATCGGACTGCTTACCGTGATGAAAGCCCTTCCCCTTGCCTACAACAAGGACATGCAGGAGGATAAGGAGCAGGTTTTTGATGCCGTGGATACCGTTGAAGCCTGTATTCCCGTATTTACCGCAATGCTTTCCACTATGACGGTCAACAAAGAGCGCATGAGGCTTGCCGCTGCGCAAGGCTTCATCAATGCCACCGACTGCGCGGACTATCTGGTAAAGAGGGGGCTGCCGTTCAGAGATGCTTATTCGGTAGTGGGAAAGCTTGTAAATTACTGCATAGCCAACGGCAAAACCTTAGAAAGTCTTGACCTTGCGGAATACAGAAAATTTTCCGAGCTGTTTTACGAGGATGTCTATACCGAAACCTGTCTTGAAACCTGTGTGAGCAACCGCCGCTCTTTCGGCGGTCCGGCATCGGAATCCGTGCTTGCCCAGATAAAGAGTGTAAAATCGTTTTTAGAGGATAGAAAAAATGGCTAAACCGAAGATTTATATAGACGGCAGAGAGGGAACCACCGGACTTCAGATATATGACCGCCTTGCAGGCAGAAATGATATAGAGCTTCTTATCATAGATGAGGCAAAACGCAAAGACGATGCCGAACGCCGTGAACTCATAAATGCCGCCGACCTTGTTTTCCTCTGTCTGCCGGATGCGGCGGCAATCGAGGCTGTAGGCATGACGGACAACCCCGATACAAAAATCATAGATGCCTCTACTGCCCACAGAACCGCTCCCGGTTGGGACTACGGCTTTCCCGAGCTTTCTCCCGAACATAAAGCCCGAATTATTAAGTCAAAAAGAGTTGCAAATCCGGGCTGTCACGCATCAGGTTTTATTTCCATCGTATATCCGCTCACAGCACAAGGTATACTCCCTAAAGATTACCCCCTTACCTGTTTCTCACTCACAGGCTATTCGGGCGGAGGGAAAAAAATGATTGAGCAGTATGAGAGCGACACAAGACCTGTTTCTCTGTCCGCTCCCCGCATTTACGGACTTAACCTCAATCATAAACACATACCCGAGATGATGGCTGTAACAGGCATTACCGTAAAGCCTGTATTTTCGCCCATAGTTGATGATTACTACTGCGGTATGGCTACCGCCGTTACCCTAAGAAACAAGATGCTTTCCGCACCTCTTACAACCTCAGATATAAGGGCGACTTTGGCTAATCACTATAAAAACTCTGAATTTATTCGCGTATCCACGGAGGATACTCCTGACATGCTTGAAGCCAATCTGTATGCAGGCTCGAACCTTATGGAGATTACCGTATGCGGAAACGACGAGGAAACCCTCATAGTATCCGTATTTGACAACCTCGGAAAGGGCGCATCCGGAGCGGCGGTTGAAAATATGAATCTTATGCTTGGCTTTGAAATATCAAGAGGCTTTGACCGTACAGCTTCATTTACAAACTGAAACAATCGACACTTACAGATTCTTTTGAAACAGAATCGGAACGGAGAACATAATGAAATATATAGATGGCGGCATTTGTGCCGCAAAGGGCTTCAGGGCGGCAGGCATGCACTGCGGAGTTAAGAGCCGTAACCTGAACAAAAAGGATGTCGCCCTCATAGTTTCAGACTGTGACTGCAACGCTTCCGCCGTATATACCAAAAATGTAGTGAAAGCAGCTCCCCTCAACATAACAAAGGCACATCTTGCCGACGGCACGGCGCGAGCTGTAATTGTAAACAGCGGAAATGCCAATGCCTGTGCCCCGTATGGCGAAGAAAATGCGGAAAAAATGTGCAGCTATGTGGCAAAGGGCCTGAATATACCTGTTGAAAATGTAATAGTCGCTTCCACAGGGGTTATCGGGCAAACACTGAATACCTCCGTAATAGAGGCGGGCGTTCCGAAGCTTATAGCACAGCTCGGCTACGACAAGTCGGAGGAGGCTGCCGACGCCATTATGACTACCGACACCCTACGCAAAGAAGCGGCATTGGAGCTTACTCTCTCCGGCAAAACCGTAAAAATAGGCGGTATAGCCAAAGGCAGCGGTATGATTCATCCGAATATGGGCACAATGCTCTGCTTCATTACCACAGATGCGGCTATCTCCTCCGCTATGATAAATGCGGCGCTTCTGGAAGCGGTAAATGTGACCTTCAACCGCATTTCCGTAGACGGAGATACTTCTACAAACGACATGTGTGTAATTCTGGCAAACGGTCTTTCGGGCTGTACGGAAATTGTTGAAAAAGATGAAGCTTACATAGCCTTTACGGAAGCGCTTATTAAGCTCTGCCGCGTACTTGCAAAAAAGATGGCGGCTGACGGAGAGGGAGCAAAGCACCTTATAACCTGTACCGTTTCCGGTGCAGACTCCGAAAAAAAGGCGGAGGTACTTTCAAAATCCATAATCTCCTCCACTCTTACAAAGGCTGCTATATTCGGCTCCGACGCCAACTGGGGAAGAGTGCTCTGTGCTATGGGCTACTCGGGGGCGGACTTTGCTCCTGAAACTGTCGATATCTCATTTAAATCGGCGGCGGGAGAAATAGCTGTATGCAGGTTCGGCAGAGGAGTGGACTTCGATGAAGTGCTTGCCAAAAAGATACTTTCAGAGCCGGAGGTCGAAATTCTTGCAGCTCTTGACGAGGGCAGTCATAGCTGTACCTGTTGGGGCTGCGACATAACCTATGATTACATAAAGATAAACGGCGACTATAGAACCTAAGGGGGAATGTGAAAATGTCAAATAACCCGAGCAATATCGAGAGGGCAGGCACCATCATCGAAGCTCTGCCCTATATACAGAAATTCAGGGGCAAGGTGGTTGTTATAAAATACGGCGGCAATGCTATGATAAGCCCCTCGCTGAATGATGCGGTTATGGAAGATATCATCATGCTTTATCTTATGGGCATTAAGGTTGTGCTTGTACACGGCGGCGGCCCCGAGATAAATGATATGCTGAATAAGATAGGCAAGAAATCCGAATTTATAAACGGGCTTCGATATACGGATGAAGAAACTATGGACATAGTGCAGTCCGTACTCTGCGGCAAAGTCAATAAAGACCTTGTTGCCGCCATAGTACGCAAGGGGGGCAGAGCTCTCGGACTGTGCGGCCTTGACAATACCCTGCTCTCGGCAAAGGCGCTTGACAGGGGCGACGGTATCGATTATGGGCTTGTAGGGGAGCTTGTGGAGGTCAATACCGATATCCTTGTGGACGCTATGGACAACAATTACATCCCGGTAGTGGCAACCGTAGCCTACGGTATAGACGGAAACAATTCCTACAATATAAATGCCGATACCGCCGCTGCAAGGATAGCTTCCGCACTAAAGGCTGAAAAACTGATTTTGCTTACCGACACACAGGGAGTACTGAAAGATCCCTCCGATCCGTCTACCCTGATTAAATATATCAAGCTGGAACAGATAGACGAATACATAAACAACAAGGTTGTAACCGGCGGTATGATTCCTAAGCTTGCCTGCTGTGCGGACGCTATAAACGGCGGGGTTGCCCGCACCCACATTTTGGACGGACGCGTTCCGCATTCGATTATAGTCGAAATGCTTACCGACGAGGGTGCAGGAACTATGATTCTCTAAAGCAGGCTGAAAAACGGAGGTTATCTATGAATTCACAGGAAATCAAGTTACTGGACAGTAAATATACCGTCCAGTCCTACGGCAGATGCGATGTTGTAATAGACCATGGCAAAGGCGCAAGGCTTTGGAGCCCCGAGGGCAGAGAGTACATCGACTTTACAAGCGGCATAGGTGTAAACAGTCTTGGCTATGGCAACGAAAAATGGATAAACTCAATTACGGAGCAGGCAAAAAAACTGGGGCATATTTCCAATCTGTTCTACTCAGCTCCCTATGCGAAACTTTCGGAAACGCTCTGCCTTCGTACGGGAATGAGCCGCGTATTCTTTGCAAATGGCGGCGGAGAGGCAAATGAGGGCATGATAAAATGCGCCCGAAAATACTCCTTTGACAAATACGGCAAGGGCAGAAGCACAATTATAACCCTCCGTCAGTCCTTTCACGGCAGGACTGTTACCACTCTTTCCGCCACAGGACAGGATGTATTTCACAATTACTTTTTCCCTTTTACCGAAGGCTTCAGATATGTACAGGCAAATGACATTGCCGCACTCAGCGAAGAAGCGGGCGAGGATGTCTGTGCCGTTATGATAGAGCTGATACAGGGCGAGGGCGGTGTCCTTCCTCTGGATAAGGACTATGTGCTTGAACTTGCCGAAATATGCCGCAAGAAAGATATCCTCCTTTTGATTGACGAGGTACAGACAGGAGCAGGCAGAACAGGCTCCCTGTTTTGTTTTCAGCAATATGGCATAACTCCCGACGCCGTAAGCTTTGCAAAGGGTATCGCAGGCGGACTTCCTATGGGAGGTGTAATGTTTGGAGAAAAAACCGCAGATGTCCTTACTCCCGGCACACATGCCACCACTTTCGGCGGAAATCCCGTTGCCGCTGCGGCTGCCGGCTGTGTGCTCGACATTATGGATAGCGGATTTCTTGATACCGTCCGTAAAAACGGAAACTACATAAAAGAAACCGTAGCAGCTTGGAAACTCCCTCATATAGCCAAGGTCAAGGGTATGGGGCTTATGTTGGGCATAGAAGTAAAGGAAGTTTCTCCAAAGGAAATTCTTACAAAATGTATGGAAGAAGGACTTCTTGTCCTTACCGCAGGCACGGACACGGTAAGGCTTCTGCCTCCGCTTACCATAACCGAGGAAGAGATAGATGCAGGGCTTGCAATACTTAAATCCGTCCTCGACAGGCTGTAACCCTTGTCGTAAGGCTGTACAGAGGCTTTTGTCAAATAAATTTATGATTGGAGAAAACTATGAAAAAAGATTTGTTGAAGCTCCTCGACCTTTCGGAAGAGGATATTATAAATATCCTTGATACCGCCGACAGACTGAAAAAAGAAACCAAGGCAGGGCAGAAGCACGACTTCCCCGAGGGAAAAACTCTCGCTATGGTTTTTGAAAAGAACTCTACCCGCACAAGGGTAAGCTTTGAAACCGGTATATTCCAACTGGGAGGACAGGGCATTTTTCTTTCCTCGGCGGACAGCCAGCTAGGCAGGGGCGAGCCTATTAAGGATACTGCCAGAGTGCTCTCTCGCTACTGCGACTGCATTATGATTCGCACCTTTGCGCAGGACAGGGTGGAAGAGCTTGCAAAGTATGCCTCAGTTCCCGTTATAAACGGACTTACGGACTTCGCCCATCCTTGTCAGGTGCTTGCCGATCTGCAGACTATAAGAGAGTACAAAGGAAAACTTAAAGGACTTAATGTCTGCTACATAGGCGACGGCAATAATATGGCAAACTCTATCATAGCAGGCTGTCTTAAATGCGGAATGAATGTTTCCGTTGCAACCCCTAAAGCTTACGCTCCCGCTCCGGAGGTTCTGGAATTTGCAAAATCCGTTTCCGACTGTAAATTCCTGCTTACCGACAGCCCTGTCGAAGCCGCCAAAAATGCCGATGTTATGTTTACCGATGTTTGGGCGTCTATGGGACAGGAGGGCGAAAAGGAAAAGAGGGAAAAGGATTTCGCCGGTTTTCAGATAAATGAAGCGCTTATGTCCGTCGCAAACAAGGACTGTATGGTGCAGCATTGTCTTCCGGCACACAGAGGGGATGAAATCAGCGAGGAGGTCTTTGAGAGCCACGCGGATGAAATCTTTGATGAAGCTGAAAACCGACTCCATGTGCAAAAGGCGGTTATGTATCTTCTTATGAAAAATAATTGAAAATGACATAATGCAGGACGGCACATCCCCTGAATAAGAGGATGTGCCGTCTTAAGCTTAAATTACTTTGAAAACATTACCTTTTCCGAGTTGAACATCTTGGTCAGTAAAAATATCATTCCGCCTATACATACAAGGTTTACCGCCATCGAAACCGCCACATTCATTGTAGAATATGAAAAAGTGAATATGTCATGCATACACAGAACATTGTTGTAAAGCGGTATAAAGAACATAGCGTAGGAGCTTCCGCTCTCTCCGTCCATAATCATCGGAAGGAAACTCATAATCATGATTATCATCATAAGCGGCGACATAAGGGTTGCCGCTTCCTTTACGCTTTTTGCAAATGCGGAGATAACGGATATAATTGCAACCATAAAAAGCGTGGTTGTAATTATAATCGCAAAAAGCAGCGCAAATTCAGTCACTCCGTAAAATGAAACATCCACCGCAGCCGACATCCCCTGATACATTGCCGGAAGCGACATAAATGTGCCTATAAAGCTTGATATGCCGGAAAGAAGTGCAATTATACTCAAAGCCATAATTTTTCCGAGAGCCAGGTCGCCTCTCCTCATAGGGGTTACCAGAAGTGTCGCTATAGTGCCTCTCTCTTTCTCTCCTGCTATTGACTCGGGAGCAACCGCCATACAGCCGCTCCATATAAATATCATAAGGAGCATAGGAAGAAGACTTCCCAACATCTTTCCTGTCATGTCCTCCTTTGCCGCAAGGTCATATACCGTGCCCTCTTCCAAATTCACATCAAATTTGTTGCTGAGCTTTGTTTCATACTGCTCGAGTATGTTCGAAACAGCTTCGTAGGTCACCGAAGACTCCTCTCTTGCAGAATTGTAGTATATCTCAACGCTCGGAGCCTTGCCTCCCGCCTTAGCCTCATAAGCGTCTACCGCTTCATCAAAGTTTTCAGGAAAAATTATAAGCGCATCCGCCAGCTTTTCCTTAACAAGCCCCTTTTCTTCATCAATCTTGTCTTTCACATCCTTTATTTCAAAAATGGGAGCATAGAGTTCAGCCTTAAGACTCTCCGGCATATTTTTTACATAAATCTTTGAAACATAGTCGTCAGCCACACTGAACTGCTTTGACATCATAGTTCCCATAAAGGTGTACATTGCATATATCATAATTCCCGGGAGCAATATGGTGGTTATTACAAGTCTTTTATCCTTAAAAAACCTCGCCATTTCCTTTTTAAATATAGTAAAAATATTATTCTTCACCTACAACCACCTCCGAATATATGTCAAAAAATCTCTCTTCCAAATCTTTACCGTTTTTTATATTTTCTACCGTGTCAAAAGCGGCTATCTTACCGTTTATGATGATGGCGGCTCTGTCACAGATTTTTTCTATAAGGCTGAATATATGCGAAGATATAACCACGGTCTTTCCCTCTTTTCTGAGCTCCAGAAGAAAATCCACCACAGTTTTTGCGGTAATTACATCAAGCCCGTTGGTCGGCTCGTCAAATATTATTATCTCCGGATCATGTACTATTGAAACAACCAGAGAAACTTTCTGCTTCATACCTGTGGAAAGGTCGCCTACCTTGACCTCTGCAAACTTTTCTATTCCAAACCGCTCAAAAAGCTTTTTCTTGCGCTCATCCTTTTCTTTTCCGATTACTCCGTGAAGCTCCGAGAAAAAGTCGTATAAATAATTAGGCGTAAAAAAATCCTCCAGCTTAAGTTCACTCGTAAGGAAACCTATAGCGCCCCTTACCCCGTACGGATTTTTCGTTATACTCTCCCCGTTTAATACGGCATCGCCCGAATCAGGCTTTATAAGAGTGGCAAGCATTCTGAGTGTAGTAGTCTTTCCCGCTCCGTTCGGCCCTAAAAGTCCGAATATCTCTCCTTTGTTTACCGAGAAAGAAATATCGTCTACCGCAACTTTTACCTTCTCCTTTGTCTTTTCAATCTTCTGCTGTTTTGCCGACAGCTTGAAAGTCTTTCTTAAATTGCTTATTGTAATAATTTCTTCCATAACTGTGCCCTTCCTTTCAAGCGACAAGTATAATACAACGAACAGGTATTGTCAATAAATTGTTATATTTGTACGCATCCGAGTGCATAAACATTTTGCCGTCGCGCTTACCCGTTTAGTTCGTTATCCGTGTATACATTATAGAATTTAGGACAAATTCTCGATTTTCTCTTGAAAATTTATTTTATGCTGATATACTCAAAACTAGAGCAAATTTTTTTCTTTTAGCTTATTTTCAGCCGTTGCTGTTAATAATCCGTCTTACATTATTCACAAATAAAAATAGGACTGTGAATTCAGATTAAGCACGACAGGTGTTTAGTCTATGACTGTAGTATGGTAAATCACTGCAGTGCTCCGCACAGAGGATAACTCTGTGCATAATATCTTTCATAGTCTGTTTAATACATAATATAAGACTGAGTTATTTGTGATAAGAGAATATAATTGCGAGGTAACAATATGAAATTTAAAAAACTTTCACTCCTGTCGGTGCTTATCGGCTTTGCCCTGATTCTCACATCCTGTGGGGGCAATGTTCTGAAACCGATAGTCGCTGAAACGGAAATAACTCTTTGGACCTATCCTATCGGAAACTGGCAAAACGGGGCGGTATTGGACAAGCTGATTGCCGACTTCAATGCAGTACATCCTCAAATTACCGTAAAGTATGACTTTTTAGACTACACCACCGGCGACAGCAAGGTCGAACTTGCCATTAAAGCGGGAGCTGCACCGGATATAATACTTGAAGGTCCTGAAAGACTGGTTGCAAACTGGGGCGAAAGAGGACTTATGGCGGACTTGTCGGACCTCTATACCGATGCCTCAAAAGATATATATGAAAATGTAGTCCTTGCCTGCAGGGGTACTGACGGCAATTTTTACGAATATCCTCTCTGTATGGCAACACATTGTATGGCTATAAACAAGCGGATTTTTGAGGAGGCTGATGCGCTCAAGTATCTTGACCTTGAAAACTATACATGGACAACCGAAAATTTTTTCAAAGCCATAAACGCAGTTTATGAAAGCGGACATAAAGACATTATCGCACTCTACTGCAAAACCCAGGGCGGAGATCAGGGTACAAGAGCTCTTATAAACAACCTTTACGAGGGTTCATTTACCGACAGCGACCACAGTACATACACGGTAAATACAAAAAACAATGCTGACGCCATCAATGCCCTCATAGAACAGAAAGGCATCGAAATCAGACCCGATATTACTTCCGCCGAGGAAATAGACCTTTTTAGAAGGGGCGAACTGGCTGTTTCAATATGCTGGAACGTTTCTCATCACAACGATACCACCCTCAGCCCTGCCACAATGACCGACAACGGAGATGAGATTATACCTATGCACTTCCCTTCTCCTAGCGGCAACTCCAGACTCAACAGCGGTATATGGGGCTTTGGGGTGTTTGACAACGGAGATAACAAGAAAATATCCGCTGCAAAGCTCTTTATCAACTTTATGGCAAACGATGCCACACAGGTAAAAAAAGCTGTAAAGGAAACCAGATTTTTCCCTGTACATAAGGAGCTCAAGAATGTATATGAGGGTACTCCCGTTGCTGAAACTATGGAACTGTTTTCAAATAATTTTATGATGTCTATGGGAGATTATTACCAGATAACTCCGGGATGGGCTGTCGCTCGCGAAGAATGGTACAAGATGCTTCAGGAGATAAAAGACGGCAAAAAGGTTTCAAAGGCACTTAACGACTTTACGGAAGCCGCAAATAAGGCTGCCGTGGAAGCTGTAAATGCAAATAAAAACGCACACTGAAAATAAGGGATGTGGAGTTGTATGCTCCGCATCCCTTATTGCTTTACTTATTTTTTAAGTGTACCCATAACCTTTGCAATTGCCGTAAGCGCTATAAACAACAATATACTGTCAACAGGTATCATGATGAGGTTTTTTATCAGCCTTGCAGGCATAAGCACCATAAAAGCCTCGCCTCTCTCAAATGCCATAAGATATGTAGTAATTCCCGCATTCACAAAGACCTTGACTATTGTCTGTGCAAAAACTATCCTCATAAAGCTTACAGGCTTTTTGTACAGTATGCTTCCGAATATAATTCCTGCAATCATTGCTACTGCCGTATATGCAAGGTTAAACTGTCCCGTCGGCTTCATTATAAATTTTATAATGTCCATGGCTCCGCCATATACCGCACCCACCGACGGTCCGAACATAAAGTCCACTATTCTGTTCGGTATCCATGCGTAAGTGATGGTAAACGGTCCGAACGGTATGCTGGCGAACATCTTAAGTATGATGCTGAGCGCCCCCATAAACCCGCAGAGCACTATCGTCGATAAAAGTTTCAGTTCCTTTGCGGACTCTGAAAAAAGTTTCGGCAGAGCAATCAACTCTTTTACAAAGTTTTTCGGGAAGTTAAATATTCCGCTAAACTCTGCTCTCAAGATATTTGCTCTGCCTGTTTCTCGTTCATTTCTCATAAATTATCCTCCTTTGCAGTTTTATCCGTACTACAAAAGAGCCACAACTCTTATGTAACAGCGGGATGCGAAAACCCTGTCGCGGACAATGTCCTTCGTTTAGCCGACAACTCCCCGTTCAGCTAACACTTAACGCTAGATTTTCTACTCTGCTTCTGATTGTATTTCCAACGATAGAGTATAGTTGAATAATCCTGTTCTGTCAAGCTTTCCGAGATATTTTAACAATAAAAAAAAGCCCCCACCCAACAGTTAATCTGTCAAACAAGGACCTGCATGCGTCTTCAGGGGCTCGAACCCTGGACACCCTGATTAAGAGTCAGGTGCTCTACCAGCTGAGCTAAAGACGCATCCGCATTTTTTAACGCAAGAAATATTATATACTAAATCAATCCATATTGCAAGTATTATTTTTGCTAAATTTTATACATTTTTAGTTCGGTTTTGAGGGTGTTTTTTATGCATTTGCTACAAAGATTAGTTTGTTTTCAACTCTTTCTTAAATATGAGGTCATGATATATAAAATCTACTATTGCCGCAAAAGGTATGGCAAGCAGCATACCCGCAACACCGAACATACGGCTGCCCACTATTATGGACACAAGTATCCATACTCCCGGCACTCCGAGAGTTCCTCCAAAAAGCTTAGGTTTTAATACATATCCGTCTATAGTCTGCAAAATTATTGTAAAAATCACAAACCAAACAGCCTGTACAGGGTTTACCAGAACCAAAATAAAGCCGCCTAAAATACAACCCACAATAGGGCCGAATGTCGGAGCAAGGTTTGTAACTCCTACCAGAACCGAGATAAGTACGGAATACGGCATTCCCGTAACAGACATAAAAATAAAGTTGGCAACTCCGACAATGAGAGCATCTATGATATTAAATGCAATGTACCTTATAAGTATGCTGTGACACCTTGACCAGAAGCCCGTAAACGCTTTATATTTCTTTTCGCCGGTCAGCTTCTTTAGAAGTGCTGAAAAACCTACCTTGAGCCTTTCCTTGTCCGCAAGGAAGTATATGGCAAGGAACATAGCCAGTATCAGATCGAATATGGCTCTGCTTATGCTGAGAGATGTATTTACTATGCTGTTTATATTCTCCGGAAGCTTCTTGCTGATAGTGCCCAACATTTCCTCTCCGAACCTTATCACAGCCGTTATATCTATATTCCTCTTAATGGCTTCTTCGCTCATCCCCTGCAAAAATTTCTGAAGCGAGTTGATATAGTTGTCGCTGTTTCTGATTAAGGTTTGTATACTTACCATTATCTGCGGCACTAAAGCTACCATAAGCAGCAAAAATATTACCGCGATGCCTATAAGGCCGCTCGTAACAGATAATCTGTTTTTCATTTTTTCATTTTTTATACTTGCAAAAACCGTTTCTCTTAAAAGGTTTATAAACGGATTGACAATATATGCAATAACAATACCGGCTATCACGGGGCTTATAAACCTGTAAACCACCTTAAGTCCGCCAAAAATCCCTCCAAGATTGGACAACACCACATACAGCAGTACCGCAGAGCAGGCAGCTACAGTATATGCCACCCAGCGTTTTTCGAGCAACTCCTTATCAAACTTCATACATCTCTCCTTGCAGCATTTTACTATTGAAATAATATCATAACTTTCTTACAAAAACTATAGTAAAAATCTTGATTTTTATTTAACCCGAATTATTCACGAAACATACCGTAAAAGTTAACAATCAAGCCGCTTTCATCGCTCCCGTACCTATGCTTTGAATACGCCTTCCTACCTGTTAAGCCGTAAAACCGCCTTTCTAAGCGGGTTTCCCAGTATAATGCAGACTGCCGCCTTAACCGCATCTATGGCAACAAAAGGATATACGCAGATTTCAAGCGCATTCATAAATCCTATTCCCTTTGTGTTTATAAATGTAAACCATAAAGTGCCGAAAGCATACAGCACCAACAGTCCTGAAACTATACCTGCCGCCTGCATATAAACCTTGTTTACTCCAAATTTTTCTATAAAAATTCCGCTTATATAGCACATAAAGATAAATCCGACTATATAGCCTCCGGTAGCTCCGAAAAGCTTGCCTGCACCTCCCGAAAAACCTGAAAACACAGGTAAGCCCACAAAGCCCAGAAGTATGTAGATAACTACTGCCAAAGTTCCCTTTTTTGCTCCAAGCACATAGGCTGAAAGTATTACCGCAACTACCTGAAGTGAAACCGGAACTGCCCCTATAGGTATGGAAAGCGGACCGAGTATACAGCAAACTGCCGCCATAATTCCTATAAGCGCCATATCCTTTACGCTGATTGCGGTTTTTGAAAGTGGTGAGGTTTTTGTTAATTCAGACATTATAAATCTCCTTTACTTTTTCTTTTAGCTTTAACCGGATTTATTGTACACTAAAGAAAGGCTATTGTAAACCTTAATTTAAAATCAGGTTTACAATAGCCTATTTTTATGCATTCAAAACGAAGAGGCAAGCTGCACAGAGCGCCTTTTCGCTACATAAGCTTCAAATACAATTCTTTAATATCCTCAAAGCTCGGAGCTTTCGGATTACCCGGTCTGCAGGCGTCATCCATAGCCGACTGGGTAAGGAAGTCCACATCTTCCGGCTTAGCTATCTCTTTAAGATTTGCAGGTATGCCCACATCGCTTGAAAGCTTCTTGACAGCCTCTATTGCCGCCTTTCTGTACTCTTCCTGAGTCATGTTCTCTACGCCCTTTACTCCCATAGCTACGGCAATGTCCTTAAACTTCTCTCCTGTAGCCTCTGCATTATATTCCATAACAGTAGGAAGAAGAATGGCGTTTGCAACTCCATGAGGAGTATCATATACCGCACCTAAGGAGTGTGCCATAGAATGTACTATTCCAAGACCGCAATTTGAAAATCCCATTCCTGTAAGATACTGTCCGAGAGCCATTCCTTCTCTGCCCTCTTTTGTATTCTCAACTGCCCCTCTAAGACTTGAAGCTATAAGCTCTATCGCTTTAAGGTTGAACATATCCGTGATAGTATTTGCACCGAGTGTTGTATATCCCTCGATAGCATGTGTAAGAGCATCCATACCTGTAGCTGCAGTAAGCCCCTTCGGCATAGAACTCATCATCTCCGGATCTACAAAAGCCGCCACCGGAATATCATGAGGATCTACGCATACAAATTTACGCTTCTTTTCAACATCGGTAATTACATAGTTAATAGTAACCTCTGCGGCAGTACCGGCTGTAGTAGGAACCGCAAGTATAGGCACACAAGGCTTTTTTGTAGCTGAAAGGCCTTCAAGACTTCTCACATCCTCAAATTCAGGATTGGTTATAATGATGGCTATAGCCTTAGCGGTATCAATAGAAGAGCCGCCGCCTATAGCTATGACATAATCCGCGCCTGACTTCTTAAATGCTTCTACACCGCTCTGTACATTTTCAATAGTCGGATTTGGGCGGATATCCGAATATATCTCAAAATCCATTGAAGCTTCTTTCAGTAAATCCGTTACCTTGCTTGTAACATTGAACTTGATAAGGTCGGGATCGGAGCAGACAAAAGCCTTTTTAAATCCCCTGCCCTTAGCCTCAGGCACGATTTCCCTGATAGCACCTGCACCATGATAAGAAGTTTCGTTTAATACAATCTTGTTAGCCATTTTTTACCTCACTTTCTTTCTAAAAGCCTCTGTACATCGCATGCCTGTTAAGCATCACACTACAACACCCTTTTGCAGCATTATATTGGCATACAGCGCCGCCTCGGAAGTTGCTATTATGAGATAGGAAGTTTTTGCCTCCTCATAAAACTGAAATCTTTCAATAAAACCTATCGCTCCTTCTCCACGCTTATCGTACTTTGAAACCACAGCCTCAAACTCTTTCCAGATAGGCGTTTCCACTGTATCTCCCGGTACTTTTTCCATAAGAGATACCGGCCGTTCTACATAAGTATCCAGAGGGAATACCTCCAAAATCGCCTCCAGAACCTCCGGCACACCTAAGCCGTCAAGTCTTATAACCTTGGCATTCTTTCCCATAGTGTGTGCAGGAAAGTTTCCGTCCGCAATTACAAGCCTGTCGGAATGTCCCATTTCACAAAGTGACGCTAAAAGTTCCGGAGATAATAACTTTGGTACATTTTTTAACATATTTCCGCCTTTCCGACACCAAGTCTGCACCCTTTTTAAAGCCGATCTTCCCCCTCTCATTTGAGAAAACCGCCGTACCGAAACCGATATCAGGCTTCTGCAAAAGGATGCAGACCTATATTACAAGTTTCATCCTTGTGAATACTTTAACAAATGTTGCTCATAAAACATCTGCCACAACTCTTTGTAAGCAGATGTTTTACTTTAATTCAAATTATTCATATAAGCAAGGCTTAATATCCTCTGCATCCATGTTGTCGGCATTGTACCACTTAGCGCCTGTATCCACATCAGAAACCGCCTTACCGTCTGCCGCCTCAACTGCAAGCTTAACAGCCTGATATCCTATCTGTACAGGATCCTGTGTAACCGCTCCTGCAAACAGCTTGCTTCTAACCGCATCAAGAAGCTTCTTACCTGCGTCAAATCCTACCGCAACAACCTTTCCCTCGCCTATCTTATCAAGACCTTCGTTAGCTGTAATAATAGCATTTGCAGCAAACTCATTAGAACCGTAGATAGCTATAAGATCCGACTTCTCAAGAAGTGATGCCGCAACTGCAGCCGCGTCCACATCCTTAACCTCGGCAGGTATACCTACATCAAGTATAACGCTTGCGCCCGCCTTCTCATTCTTTAAGCTGTCATGTCCCTCTACAGAAACCTTGTCCGCTCCTACAAGCTCCGTCATCTTGTCTACAAAGCCCTTTGTTCTTGAAACAATAGACTGCGAGTTGGACTCCTGAGCAACTACACCTATACGAACGGTACCTGAGCCGATTTTGGATGATATTAACTTGTAAAGCTCTTCCGCTGCAAGAGCGCCCGCTGCCGTATTGTCCGTAGAAGCATTTGCCTTTATTGAGCCTTCCGGAGCATCAGGAACACCTGAGTCGAAGCCTATAACAGGGATGCCTGCGTCCATAGCTGCCTGAAGAGAAGGTATGCTGGCCTTTGTGTCAAGAGCTGCAAGAGCAATTGCAGTAGGCTTCTTAGCTATAGCCGTATTCAGATACTCTACCTGCTGCGCTATAGCGGACTCGTTGTCCGGTCCCTGGAAAGTAACCTCTACACCGAACTCCTCAGCCGCCTTCTTTGTTCCAAGCTCAACCGCTTTCCAGAACTGATGCTGGAAGCCTTTAGCTATAACATCGATGTGCTTCTTCTCTGTTGTAGCCGCGGTGCTTGTTGTAGTGCTTGCCGCACTTGTTGTGCTCTTTGTTGAGCTTGTCTTTGTGGTTGTGCTGCTGCCGCAAGCGGTAAGAGCCGATACTACCATTACCGAGCTTAAAAGCAGTGCTGCCAACTTCCTTGATTTTTTCATCTTTCTTTCCTCCTTTATTTATTAACCCGAACTCCTGCTCTCCCCATATTTGAGTGTGGCTTCGGTGTTAATGATTCTGATTTATTTTCCTCTTCTTCTGTTAAGAACATCCATATAAACCGCAAACACAAGTATAATACCCGTGATGAAGAGCTGATAGTGTGACTGTACTCCGATATAAGGGAAACCTATTTTAAGTACCGTCATTATAAATACACCTACTATCGTTCCGGCTATTGTACCTACTCCGCCTGCAAGAGAAGTTCCTCCTATAACTACTCCGGCAATGGCATCAAGCTCGAAACCGTTACCCGTGTTAGGCTGTGCGGTAGTAAATACCGCTACATAGGCAAGACCTGCGAGTGCTGCAAAGAAGCCCGAGAATATATATGCAAACATCTCATATTTCACAACATTTATACCGGAAAGCCTTGTTGCTTCCTTGTTTGAGCCTATCGACAATATATAGCGTCCTGTCTTTGTCTTGTTCAGCACAATTGCCATAACTATTGCAATTATTCCCAAAAGCACAAAGCCTGTAGGGAAATTTTTAGGTAAAATTCCTCCGTCGCCGGTAATCATAAAAAACTCTCTGAACCAAGCGCCCTCCGAATCGCCCTGCGGAAATGAAATTGTTTTTGTTCCCGAAACTATTGAACCGAGTCCTCTCGACATCATCATAGTTCCGAGTGTAGCTATAAACGGCGGAAGTCCGAGCTTAGCCACCATAAGTCCGTTTATAAGTCCGAAGGTACAGCCGCTCAAAAGAATTACAAGTATAACCAAAACCATAGGCGCTCCCTTTTCCATGAGCGTACCGCCTATAAGCGCCGAACATATAGCAACGGTACCGATGGAAAGGTCTATACCTCCCGTACTTATAACAAATGTAACGCCAATTGCCATAAATGCAACATAATATGCCGACTTTGCTATATTGGTAAAGGTGGTCAACTGAAGAAAGTTCTCCGGTGTTATGATAGAAAACACAACACATATAAGTACAAGAGCAGCTATTACAATAGCCCGCTGATTAGAAAATACTTTTTTTAGCTTATCCATTTTACTCTCCCTCTATCGCCTTGTAGCAGATTCCATGATAACTTCCTGGTTTGCCTCTGCAATGTCCAAAGTTCCTGTTATTCTTCCCTCGCACATAACAACGACTCTGTCGCTCATACGAAGTATCTCCGGAAGCTCCGACGATATCATAATTATTGATTTTCCCTCTTTTACAAGGCTTTCCATAAGAGCATATATTTCACTCTTTGCACCCACATCAATTCCTCTGGTAGGCTCATCGAATATGAGTATCTCACAGTCTTTAACCAGCCACTTCGCAATAACCACCTTCTGCTGATTTCCTCCTGAAAGCTTCTTTACGAACTGCGACACACTCGGTGTCTTCGTCTTTAAACTCTCAACATATTTCTGCGAAACCTCTCTGCTCTTATTCCTATCAATAAACATTCCCTTTGTAAAATCATTTAATGCTGCAATTACCGTATTTTCCTCTACGGACTTTTCTACTATAAGTCCGAATCTCTTTCTGTCCTCCGAAAGATATCCTATTCCATTTTTTACGGCATCCTCGGGAGTTTTTATCGACACCTCTTTGCCGTTTATAAAAATTTTCCCCGAGTCCATCTTATCCGCACCGAAGATAAGCCTTGCAACCTCCGTGCGCCCTGCTCCCATCAGTCCCGAAAAGCCGAGTATTTCTCCTTTCTTCAGTTCAAAGCTTACATCCTTTACAGCCTTGCCTCTGCAGAGTTTTTCACACTTTAGGACTATAGGCGCGTCCTTAGGCACATTGGATCTGGTTTTCGGTTCTCCGAAAATCGTTCTTCCCACCATCATCTTTATGATGTCATTCTTGTCACATTCTTTGGTAATGAGAGTGCCCACATATTCTCCATCCCTCATTACGGTAACGCGGTCCGAAATCACATTTATCTCGTCCATTCTGTGAGATATGTATATCATTCCGGTGCCCTTATCTCTAAGATCATTTATTACCTTAAACAGCTCTTCTATCTCTGCATCGGTAAGTGCCGCCGTAGGCTCGTCAAAAATGATAATCTTGGCGTTTGAAGATATGGCTTTTGCTATTTCCACCATCTGCTGTTTTCCTACCGTAAGATTTCCTATCTTTTCAGCCGGATTTATGTCTATTTTCAGACCGGCAAACAATTCCTTTGCCTTTTCGTTCATCTTTTTATCATCTATGAGGAAGCCGTTCATCTCCTCTCTTCCTATAAAAAGATTCTGGGCAACTGTCAAATCATTCATCATATTAAGCTCCTGATGAACAATCGAGATACCTGCTTCCTCCGACTCCGCCGGACCTTTGAAACAGACCTCATTTCCCATGTATTTGACTTCTCCGGCATCTTTTGTATAGATGCCGGTTAAAATCTTCATAAGAGTAGACTTTCCTGCGCCATTTTCTCCCATAAGAGCCACCACTTCCCCTGACTTCAGGTCAAGCGCCGCATCCTTTAATGCCGGAACTCCTGAGAAAGATTTGGCAATTCCTTTCATTGAAAGTATCAATTCACCCATTGCAAACTCCTTGTTAGAAACTTTATCCTATTCTCTTATGCTCTTCTTCTGACCGTAGCTCTTAAATTTCTCCGCCATCAGAGTCATTTCTTCAGGAGGAAGTACAACAGGCTCTCCCACACTTTTTGCCTTAATATAAATCTCCGAGCAGTACTCAATTTCTTCCACTATATTAAACGCATTGAGCAAGTCGTTGGCACCTGCAAGTATACCATGGTTGGCTAAGATTACAGCCTTTCTGTCCTCCATAGCCTTTGATGCATTAACCGCAAGCTCATGGCTTCCGTAGGTTGCATACTCCGCGCATCTTACCGTAGGACCTGCCACGGCTATCATATAATGTGTAGCCGGAAGTTCCTGTCTGAGGCAGGCTAAGATTGTGGCATACATAACATGAGCGTGAATTACGGCATCTATATCCGTTCTTGTCCTATACGGCATAAGGTGCATTTCCCACTCGGATGAAGGAGTGCGTGTTCCTTCCAAAACATTTCCGTCCAAGTCCAGTATTACAATATCCTCAGGCTGTATCTCAAAAAAATCTATTCCCGAAGGAGTGATTGCAACCGTCCCTTTTTCTCTGTCAAATACGCTGAGATTTCCGCCCGTGCCCTTGGTAAGCCCTGCCGTTACAAGCTTCTTGCCGTACTTCACAAGCTCTTCTCTTGCTTTCTCCATCAACATATCGTTATCTCCTTCAAATTATTTATAAAGCGGTCCGTAGTAAGCGCAAGCTCTAAAATCCTGACCTTCAAGGTCTGTAGTTCCAAATCCGTTAAAGGAGTGAGGTCTGAAAATTCTCTCATCCTCAACATTGTGGAAAGCAACAGGTATTCTGAGCATAGAAGCAAGGGTTATGAGTCTGTCGCCCACATGACCGTAAACGGATGCTCCGTGGTTTGCTCCCCACTTAGCCATTACATTGTATACGCTGTCTGCCGCCTTGCCGCGAAGCTCAGGTGCAAACCAGGTAGTAGGCCAGGTTCTGTTTGTTCTTTCGTCGAGAATCTTATGTACTCCGTCCTCAAGTACACAGGTATATCCTTCTATTATCTGGAGCGTAGGTCCTACACCCTCTACAACATTGGTTCTTATCATGGTTATAGGCATCTCGGATGCAGTCTTGAAGTGTGAAGAAAAACCGCCGCCTCTGAAATACTCATAATCAGCCCTGCACCAGTCGGTAGCCTTTGTAAGCTCTTTAATATCTTCATCCGTGAGGTTGTACCATTCCTTCATACAGCCCTCGCCCTTTTCATTCTTGGCCATACCGGAGCCGTCAAGACAGCTTGCTCCCGAGTTTATAAGGTGAATAACACCGTTTTCAGCCTTTCCTGTAAGTTCTTTTCCTGTAACCCTCTTTACCGCCTCAGGTGACCAGTATGTTCTTACATCGCTGAAAATAGCCGCTTTTCCTGTCAGAAGCCAGCCTAACATCATGGACACTCCGTTTAAGGTGTCATTTTCCGTTGCAAACGGAATAGGCTCTCTCTTTCCGTTCCAGTCAAATCCTGAAGCCAGAATAGCCTCGGTAAAGTCTGCGTTAGGAAGCCAGTCCGTCCACATTCTCTGTCCCTGGAAACCGCCTGAAATAGCATTTCTTCCAAGAGATTCTTCGTGCCATCCCATCTCTGCCAGCTTAGGATTGCCTTTAAGTATATCTTTTACTACGAGAGCGTGCTTTACGCAGAACTCCCACTGCTTGTCATCAGGTATCCATCTTGATTTTGTTATAACCTCAGGGAAGTCCTTGCCCTTATTTACATCCTCTCCCTCTTTGCAGTATTCCTTAACCCATGCAAGAGCCTTCTCATACTCCTCGTGATCATATATGCCGAGCTCTATTCTTCTCAGCACCTCCGTCATATCAACCCATTCGGTTCTCATTCCGAGATACTTCTGGAAAAAGTCGACATTTACAACAGAGCCCGCTATACCCATAGATACCGCTCCTATGTTTACATACGACTTATTCTTCATAAGTCCTACCGCAACGGCTCCTCTTGCAAAGTCCAGTATCTTCTTCTTAACATCCTCTGTAATCTCTGTATCGTCTTTATCCTGCACCTGTTCTCCGTATATGGAAAATGCAGGAAGTCCTCTCTGTGCATAAGCTGCCATAACTGCCGCCAGATAAACCGCTCCCGGTCTTTCCGTTCCGTTAAAGCCCCATACAGCCTTTATTGTGTTAGGGTTTAAGTCCATTGTTTCCGTTCCGTAGCACCAGCAAGGAGTTACAGTAAGTGTTCCTATTACATTTTCCGTGGAGAAAAATTCTTCACATTTCGCAGCTTCTGCTCCTCCACCTATAGTACAAGGCGAAACCACACATTGAACAGGAGTTCCGTCAGGATATCTGAGCTCGCTTTCAATAAGTGCCTTTGCCCTCTCAGCCATTCCCATTGTCTGCGCCTCAAGGGACTCTCTTACTCCGCCCCAGCGGCCGTCTATTGTAGGTCTGATGCCAATCTTTGGATAATTCATAATGTTCCTCCTTATTATGTTTTATTTGCGTGTTTATCTTTTAATATTTCTTAATTTCCTGCGACCTGTATGCCGCCTCAAGTCCCTCTTCTATACTTTCTATCTCTCCTATAGCCTTAAGCTGCACGATTATATTGCCGAGCGCGGAAGCCTCGTAAGGTCCCGCCATAACCTCCGCATCCAGCCTTTTGGCTATAAGTCTGCAAAGAAGTGACGACTTTGCTCCTCCGCCTATAATATGTATTTTTTTGTAATTCCTGCCCGTCATTTCCTCCAGAGCTTTCTTCACTTCAAGATACTTGGCTGCCAGACTTTCATAGATTATTCTGAAATAATCCATCTCATTTTCAGGAATTTTTTTGCCATGTGCCTTAAGGTATTCATCTATTGACTGTTTTGCATCCGCCTCCTCGCTTCCAAAGACGGCTTCTTCCATATCTATCAGGCTTTCCGTAAATTCTTCTTTTTGCAGCGAAGCTTCAACATAAGCCGTTATCTCGTCAAATCCGAGCTTCCTTCCCAGCTTTTTCTCATATGCCGCCTTGTATTTTTCAAGCAGATAAAGACCTGTGAGATTTTTGAACAAAAGCGGTGTCGAGTTGTAGCCAAGCTCATTGGTAAGCCCCTTTTCATACGCCCTCTCCGACAAGTCCGGCTTGTTTGCCCTTACTCCGAACAACGACCATGTACCGCAACTGAGAAACATTGTGTCCTCGTCCGTCATTGCCTGTGTGAGAAGCACCGCGCTCGCCGTATCATGTCCGCAGACCGAAACAACCGCTATATCCAAATCTCTAAGTTCTTCTATAGTTGAGGTTTTCAGCGTCCCCGTTATCTCTCCCGCCTTTATCTTTTCAGGCAGAAGCTCTTCTTTTATCCCGAGCCTTTCTAAAAGCTTTTTACTGTAACTGCCCGTGCCGAGATTAAGTATCTGCGTGGTTGAAAGTATGGTTTCCTCTCCCGCCATGTTGCCCGTAAGCAGATAGCCTATAAGATCTGGCATCAAAAGCAGTTTTTGCGCCTTTTCATATCCTTCGGGATTTAACTCTTTATATGCAAGTAGCTGAAAAAGGGTGTTTATACTCATAATCTGTGTTCCGGTTTCAGCGAAAATTTCCTTTTCACTAAGCTGCTTTACCGCCTCGTCATAGCCCTTTGCATGTTTTGCATCCCTATAACATATC
>JBHADN010000261.1:0-6431 GCA_041855085.1 Catonella sp. | reverse complement strand
CTCCCCAGACCGTCTTTATAATCTTAGCATTTCTTGCATCCATCTCTATTTTTTCTCTCAGCCTTCTTATATGTACCATAACGGTATTATTGCCCTCAAAGGCTTTTTCGTTCCACACTCTTGTGAATATATCATCCGTCGAAAACACCCTGCCCGGATTGCTCGCCAAAAGACAGAGTATATCGTATTCTATAGGTGTAAGCTTGGCTTCCCTGTCATAAGCCCTTACCTCTCTTGTGCTCTTGTTTATATACAGCGCTCCTGCCGTTATTATCTCATCGTCAGAGCCTGCTCCCGCCTTGCCGGAGTTGTTAAACTCCGTATATCTTCTGAGGTTTGCCTTTACTCTTGCCGTAAGTTCAAGCGGATTGAAAGGCTTTGTCACATAGTCATCCGCTCCGTTGCCAAGACCTACTATTTTATCCAAATCCGTGGATTTGGCTGAAAGCATAATTATAGGTATGCGGCTTACCTCTCTTATTTTTTTTACCATAGTCAGACCGTCCATACCCGGCATCATAATATCAAGTATCGCAAGGGAAATTTCACTGTCGGCACTCAGTATAGACAGTCCCGTAACCGCATCATTTGCCTTTTTTACGCTGTACCCCTCACTTACAAGATGTATTTCCACTAAATCCGCTATTTCTTTATCGTCATCAACTACCAATATCTTCGCTTTCGGCTCCATATACCCTACTCCCTTGTTGTATTTTAAACAATCTCCGCCTCAAATCATCCCTAAAGATAATCACACTCTACTATAGTATATCATCTCATTCTTTTTTTTGTATTAAGTAATTCTTAAATTTTTGCATATAAATAAATCCGAATTACCGAAAGATAATTTGGATTTATTTTGTTTACAATTTGTTAAATTTTCTTACAAACCTACTTCATATTTATGGTTTATACTCTAGTCATCAGTCAAGGACGGGTACAAAACCTTACTGATAGCAGGTTTTTGGTTTTGCCAGATTCCCCAATTTGTATAGATTTACTTTTTTCATTCGAAGGTTGGTAACTCCCTGTTAACCAACCACTCCTCTCTTTTTTAGTAAGGACAACAGATGTTGTCCTTATATTTTTTGCCCGACAAAAACAGGCCGAAAACTTCTTTCTTAAGCCATACCTATAAATATTCCATAGGCATATACTCCCAGAAAAATAAGAACATCTATAAAATTTACGGCAACTGCCGCCTTAGGTATATTTTCCTCTACATACTCCGCATCCAGTATTTTCAGCGAAACTATGAAACTTACCAGCGACACCGTAAAACCGAGCACACCCAGTCCGCCTACCAAAGCGCCTGCCTCGCCCCTGTGTTTTGTGGAAATTACAACCATCGCGATAAAAAGTAAAAAACAGGCTATTCCAAGTCCCAGACAGATAAGCCCGTCCGCAGCTATTATCCTGGAAGAAAAGTTGAGCTTGTCCTTGTTATCCCCCTTTGCCTTCGGCCTGAGCCTCCTTCTTTTAAAAAGTTTTCTTCTCATATCCTTACCCTCTGTATGTAGGAACCAATTTTCTTATGGCTGCCCTCATTACCTCTCCGTCAGGCTCCGTGCAGGCAAGCTTTATGATATCCTCAAGCTCCACTTTGAACTTTTCCTCATCCATCTCTATCGCCCTGCCTATGTGGATAAGCTTATTCTCCGTTTCTCTAAGACCTTCTTCGTCCATAAGCAGCTCTTCATACAGCTTCTCTCCCGGCCTTAACCCCGTAAACTCTATCTTTATATCCTTGTCAGGCACAAAGCCTGAAAGCCTTATGATATTTCTTGCCAGATCAAGTATTTTGACCGGTTCTCCCATCTCAAGTATGAATATTTCTCCGCCCTTTGCATAAGCTCCCGCCTGAAGCACCAGAGAAACCGCTTCCGGTATGGTCATAAAATACCTTATGATGTCCGGATGAGTAACTGTTACCGGTCCTCCCTCCGCTATCTGCTTCTTAAAGAGCGGAATTACACTTCCGTTGCTGCCGAGCACATTCCCGAACCTTACCGCCACGAACTCCGTGCCGGATTTGTGCCCGAAAACCTGAATTATCATTTCACAAATCCTCTTGCTTGCCCCCATAACATTCGTTGGATTTACAGCCTTGTCCGTAGATATTAGCACAAATCTGCTTACACCGTATTTATCCGCTGTCTTTGCCATGTTATAAGTTCCCAGCACATTATTCTTTATAGCCTCGTTAGGACTGGTTTCCATAAGAGGTACATGCTTGTGCGCCGCTGCATGATATACCAAATCCGGTCTGTATTTGCTAAAAATATCATCCATACGGTCAAGATTTCTCACAGATGCGATAAGCACATGCAGGTCAAGCTCTGGATGCCTGTGCCTCAGTTCCATCTCTATATCGTAGGCATTGTTTTCATAAATATCCACTATAATAAGCCGCTTGGGACGATATTTCGATATCTGCCTGCAAAGCTCGCTTCCGATAGAGCCTCCGCCGCCTGTGACAAGTACCGTCTTACCGCTTACATAGTCCGTTACCAGACTTAAATTCGTATCTACCGGCTCTCTTCCGAGTAAATCCTCCACGCTCACATCACGAAGTAAAGTAGCCGAAACTCTGCCCTCCATTATCTCCGTGACACTCGGAGTTATTTTAAGCTTACAGCCTGTAGCCGTACAGACCGTTATCAGCTCGCTTATCTCTTTCTTGCTCATAGACGGTATGGCTATTATTATTTCGTCAATCTTATACTTCTTTGCCATTTCAGGTATGGAATTTCTATCTCCCACCACCTTTATCCCGCTTATATGGCTGCCTATCTTATTTTTGTTGTCATCTATGATACAGCATAGCTCTTTCATCACACTTGCACTTGAAAGTATATCTCTTATTACCATGTGTCCGGTTTCGCCCGCTCCCACAAGCATTACCTTAGAAAGCCTAATATCCGCGCCTGCCCTGCTTGTTATCTGCATCCTTACCGTGCGGTACAGAAATCTTATCCCTGCCGTAAGCACCAGCAGTATGAAAAAATACATAATATGATAAGTACGCGGCAGAAAATATCCTGCACTTCCTCTGCCTTTTATAATCGCAACAGCTACTTCTACAAGGGTGGTTTCCATAACTGCGAGTATTATTTTCTGCATTTCCACTACGCCCGCATAAGCCCATAGACTGGTATAAAGGTGGTTAATCGCAAAAATAATTACCGTCACAACCATATTTATGCCTATCATCTGCTGCATGTTTTCAAAAAATACGGACGGTATCTCTGAAAACCTTAAATCAAATCTGAGTAGCAAAGCAAGGACTCCTGCAACCCATACCGCCATAAGGTCGTACAGGATTATAAGAGTCCTCTTTATAAATTGCTGGTGCTTTTCATAAAACCTGAGTATTGTTTCCGACATCATCTTACACTTTCCGATTATCCGCTTTTTCAATATAAGCATTTACTCCGAAGCCCACTCCCAGCAGTATCCAGTACAAAGGGGCAAGGGCAACGCAGGAATCATTGAACATACCCGTAGCAAGATAGCCCGTTATACCGAGCGCTATAGCCACCGCAAAGGTTTCCATCTCCGTGTTCAGCTCTCTTTTAAAGCAAAGTCTTATCGTCTGTATGAGGTAGATAGCCGCAACAGCTATGAAACACAGCAGGGCTATTCCTCCGCTCTGCACTCCTACCTGAAGATAAAGGTTGTGAGGCTTGGTAATAAGCAGATTATTGAAGCCTCCGTTCAGCTTTCCTATGTAGTCGTTCTGCGGAAATACCGGCGTAAAGCTGTCCGCACCGCTTCCCAATATGAGATGGTTAAACAGTACCGGAAATGTTCTCGACCAGATATAACCGCGCCCCGATGCCAATGCATCATGATTTTTTATGACCGCAGACGGAGCATAATATATATCGTCAACCTTTCCGTTTCCGGTGTAATATTTATATCCGCCATCCGTTTTTATAAAGGCAAAGCTTCCCTTAGGCACCGTAACATTTACAAGATAAGCGTCAGAGCCTTCACTAAGCTGCAAATACTGAAATGTAACCTCGGTAAGCCTTTCATCATCAATAACAATGCTGTATCCGTCCTCAAGATATTTATACGGAAGCGTCACTCCGTTTTCATCCGTTATGTTGAAGTAAGCCCCTCCATCCACCGAATCGTAGGAAAAATTGAACTTAACACCGTTGTAGGTAATTTCTGCGCCGTCTTTACCGAGAGTAACATTTTCGAGTTTGGAATCATTCTCCTGTATGGCAATAGCATTTTTAACATACTGCACAACATTTACACCTACATAGTTAAAGTAGACGGCGGTAGATATTACTAACACCGCTCCGAAGCCCACAAACACAGGCCAGCCTTTTTTCAGCTTCTTTCTGAAAAGTATTACGGAAAGCACTGCGGATACCGCAAATGCACCTAAAAATGTCTTGGAACCCGAACCCATTGCACAGAGGAAGTTTATAACCGCAATTACTCCCCAGAAAGCCTTTTTCCATATCGCATTTGAAAATATGGCAACCACAACGAAAACAGGAAAAAGCAACGCCGCATAAGAGCCGACATAGTTAGGGTTGTAAAGGGTAAGATATACCTGATGATTTCCCGAATTGGAAAATGTGAACTCAAGCCCTGACCTTATTTCTTCCGCACCCGGAATACTGCTCGGCACCATGATAAGTCTTCCCAGCTCGGATGTCCAGAAATCCTTGCCTATAAGCTGGCTGATTCCTATAAAGGAATGTACAACCGCCAAAAATGCCAGCGCTTTCTTCACAAAACTTACACTTGCTCTGTCCTGCACAAAGAGATAGGCGTACACCAGCAGAACACAGTAAGCAATAAGCACCCAGAGGCTCTCAAACTGCTCAAATATACCCGTCATTCCGAAATTTCTGTAAGGCGAAACAACGGTTGAAACTATGGTAAAACCTGCATATCCGATAAGCGCAATCATCCATGGCGTAAGCCTGAACTTTTCTCTGTCCATGAATATCTTAAAAAGAATTACCACAAACATAATTCCTGCGACAACCACCAAAACATCGCTCTTTACCGCAAGAAATATATCAAGCGACTTGTCACTTGTAGAAAACCATGCATACTGCGAGAGGTTGTTGTCATATTCCTTAAGACGCATAATCAACGGAATTATACATATCACAACCGCCAAAAGCCCTAAACATATTTTAGCTCCGAGCGTCAACTCCGGCTCATTTTTTCGTCCATAGCTGTATTTATAGTCCACTTCATTCCTCCATTTAGCTCCGCACAGCCATTTTCGCACTTTAGCAGGCAACTGATACGGATTTATACAGAACTGATTTATAGTATAACTTTTTTATTCCATACTTTCAAGATATTTAACCTCAATACCGTTAACTTCTACTCCTTCCCCCGCGGGAATAACCAGAGAAGGCACTCCGTCCACTATTTTGTGGCTGATAAGACAGGCGGACTCCGGCTTTACTTTTATTTCAATATCGGGCGTCTTTATGTTAAACTGCTTCACTCCCGGCAGATTGCCCACCGCAATCGAAGCATTTTCCCCTGCCATTTCCTTAAAGGTTTCCTCGAAGTTATCCAGCCTTTCCTCTTCTATACCGCTTTTTTTGAGCAGTTCCTTTACCTCGTATGAGGTAAGCTCTACCGCCTCCTTGGTTTCCTTTGCTATCTCCGCAACCTCTGAAATATTTTCCTGCACTCTCTTTACCGTTTCGAAACTTACATCTCCCTCTAAAGTTTCAAGCACAAGGCTGTTGAAGGTTTCCTTCTGGGTATTCGGAGTAAGGGGAGAGGCTGTTCCGAAAAGCTCTGTCACAAACTCCGGCTGTATATCCTCCGCTTTTTGGGTATAGTAGAGCAGATTGTGGATATTCGGCGCTCTGTCGTCGAATGCGGGAAAGAGAAATGCCTTTTCAGGCGCTTCCACTACCCAATCTCTCACTATTTCTCCTATGCGGTTGTCCTCCGGATTGTAGCCAAGTGCCGCCTTTGTAAGCTTCACGGGGCATATTGCACACAGGATGTACTCATATATTACTTCGGACGCATCGAACATTTCCTGACCGTCCTTCGCCTTACCCGGCACATCGTAGCTGCCATGTATAAGCACTATATAATATTTGTTGTCCGTAGGGTAAGCGGCTATAACCCTGTCAAAAAACTTATCTACAGAATTTTCATCCTTTAACCCGCTGTTTCTAAGCTCCAAAAGCAGCTTCTGCTGTCCTTCTCCGAATTCCGCTTCTAACGGAAATTCGAGATTTATAAGATTTTTGCCGAGCGTCCCCCCCAGGCTCTTTTTGAAAATATCCAGATGCTCCTTAAGTTCTTCCTCCGAAAGCGTATGCAGCGCCTCCTTAAGCACAAAGGTCTTTTCTTTTTCTATGCTTACATAACAGGCTGAAAGACTGTCTATACGATAGCCGTCTTTGTTAAAAAGCTTG
>JBHADN010000260.1:0-2927 GCA_041855085.1 Catonella sp. | reverse complement strand
GTAACTATTTCCTCCTGCTCCGTATTGTTATAAGCTCCTATTGCCTTGTATACGGTAGCTCCGCTTACCAAATCATCCAGTATGAAGTTTTTTATTTCATCGTTTTTCCTTGACAAAATACATACCTTCTTTTTTATGTTTGTACCGAAAAGAAAATAATCCAGTATAATTCCGTTTAAGTAAGTTCCGAGTACGCTCAAAATCACAACCTTTACATCGTACACAAAGACTGCTGAGAGCGAAACGCACATACCGGCTATGGACATAGCCTTTCCTTTTTCTATATGCAGGTATTTGTTCATAAGCTTCACTATGATGTCTATGCCGCCCGATGAGGCATTCTTGTTGAATAAAAGACTTAAGCCTATGCTTACAAGAAATATGTAGCATATCATGTCCAGAAACGGATCGTCCGTAAAGCCTGTAAAATTCGGAAATATTCCCTCAAAAAGACCTATGAACAAGGGAAGTATTACGGCGCAGTACACGGTCTTTCCTCCGAACTCCCTGCCTATAAATACAAAGCCCAGCACCAGAAGAATTACATTGAACAACAGACTCAGAGTTCCGACGCTCAGCGGTATGATTTTTTGCAGCACTATTGCAAGTCCTGCTATACTTGCTATCGCAAGCTTGTTCGGCATCATAAAAAAGAATACACTTACAGCAATAATAAGAGTTCCAAAGGTAATGACCAACATATCCTTTATAAAATTACAGTAATTTTTTCGCATATAATCTCCCACAGCAGTATTATTCTCGAAGCTCTGCAAGTCCTTTTTCCACTATTTTCTGAAGACTCATCATTATGCCGAATTTGGCATGATAAAAAGTCAGTCCTCCCTGAAAATATGCCGCATACGGTTCACGCATAGGTCCGTCCGCCGAAAGCTCTATGGAAGAACCCTGCACAAATGCTCCTGCCGCCATTATTACCTGACTGCTGTATCCCGGCATATCCCAAGGCTCAGGCGTTACGAAACTGTCTACGGGAGCAGCCGCCTGTATACCCTCACAAAAGGCACGCAGCCTTTCCCCCGTTCCGAGAGAAACCGACTGGATTATGTCGTATCTTTCCTCATCTCCCCCCGGCAGCACATCAAAGCCCAGGCTTTCGTATACCTTTGCCGCAAAAACAGCCCCCTTTACAGCTCCCGCCGTCACGGTAGGCGCCATAAACAAGCCTTGAAAAAATGACTGGTTAAGTCCCAGCGTAGCCCCTATCTCTTTTCCGAGCCCCGGGCAGGACATTCTGTAGGATGCCATATCCACATACTCCTTTTTTCCTGCCACATATCCTCCTATAGGGGCAAGACCTCCCCCCGGATTTTTTATAAGCGATCCGGCAACAAGATCCGCTCCTACCTCCGACGGTTCTCTCTCCTCTACAAATTCCCCGTAGCAATTGTCTACCATACAGATGACATCCGGCTTTATCTGCTTTATGAAACTTATAAGCTCACCTATTTTATCTACCGAAAAAGTAGGTCTTACTGCATATCCTTTGGAACGTTGTATTGCAACAAGCTTAGTTCTTTCATTTACAGCGTTTTTTATGCCCTCATAGTCAAAAGAAAAGTCTGGAAGCAAATCCACCTGCCTGTAGGTCACTCCGTATTCAGCCAAAGAGCCATCCGTCTTGGTTATGCCTATCACTCCGTCCAAAGTGTCATAAGGCTTGCCTACCGGCGAAAGTATTTCATCTCCCGGTCTGAGATTGCCGAAAAGAGCCACCGTCAGAGCATGTGTACCGCAAAGTATTGCAGGTCTTACAAGTGCAGCCTCCGTCTTAAATACATCGGCATAAACCTCCTCCAGAGTATCCCTGCCCAAATCGTTGTATCCGTAGCCGCTGCTCGCGGCAAAATGTATATCCGACACCTTATTTTTCTGCATCGCCCTAAGCACCTTAAGCTGATTAAACTCTGCAATTTCATCTATTCTTTTAAATCTCTCCTCCAATAAGGCGCATTTCTTCTCACAAAAGTCAAAAACTTCTCTGCTTATACCCATTGAAAGGTAACCGTCTTTTACCATACCATCTCCTGACCTGTTCTGTTAATTTTCCAATTTTCTTACTATCATCATTCCGCCAAGTTTTTTATCCGACGCGTCCGAGCACATAAGTCCTCCCGCATATAAAAACTCCTTGTCCGACTTGCTCTCAGCCAGCATCCTCGGTACTGCCACCTCTATAAACCTGTCGGTGTGACCGAATATATAGTCCTCTCTGCCCTTTATAGCCTCTTCCGTAAGCACTCTCTCTGTACCTCCTTCAAAGCTTTGCAGATATTTTGCGGCTGTTTCCTCACAAACCTCAATCAGAGCATTTTCCCTCCGCTTCTTTACGGCGCTGTCCGTCTGCCCTTCCATCTTGGCTGCATAAGTCCCTTCACGCCTGGAATACGGAAAAACATGAACCTTCAAAAAACCGACCGTCTTTACAAGCTCCACGGTTTCGGCAAATTCTTCCTCAGTTTCTCCCGGAAATCCCACTATAATATCGGTTGTAATCCCCGGTCTGTCATAATATTTCTTCAGCAGTTCCACCGACTTCAGATATTCTTCAGCCGTATAATGCCTGTTCATCCTTTTAAGCACGGAAGTAGAGCCGCTTTGTAAAGACAGATGAAAATGAGGGCAGACTTTTTCAAGCCTTACAATTCCCTCCAGAAATTCCTCCGTTATCAGCCTGGGCTCAACCGAGCCTAGCCTTATCCTGAAATCTCCCTCCACTTCGTTAAGCTTTGTGAGTAATTCAAGCATACGGCTCTTTCCGTCTATTTCTCTGCCGTAAGAGCCTATATGTATCCCTGTCAGCACAAGTTCTTTAAATCCCTGCCCTACAAGTCTTTCTGCTTCTTTAATTATGCTCTCTTCGTCCCTGCTCCTTATCCTTCCTCGCACAAAGGGAATTATACAGTAGG
>JBHADN010000259.1:0-3876 GCA_041855085.1 Catonella sp. | reverse complement strand
CCAAGCCTAAGGTTTTAGTTTCCGACAGGGCGCAGATAGTTATGCCGTATCATATTAAGTTTGACGAGTATGAGGAAGAAAGGCTCGGAAAAAATTCATTCGGCTCTACAAAATCGGGAATAGCGCCGTTTTATTCGGATAAATATGCAAAGACGGGATTTCAGGTATCGGAGTTGTTTGACGATGAGATTTTAAAGGAAAAAATAGACAGAGTATGTATACAGAAAGATGTACTGCTTAAACACCTGTACAACAAGCCTGCGATAGACAAGGAAGAACTGCTTGAAACTCTTCACGAGTACAGGGATATGATAGAGCCTTATGTTTGTGATACCGCAAACTTCCTGCAGGAGGCTATAAAGGCGGGAAAGAACATATTGCTTGAAGGTCAGCTCGGAACGCTGAAAGATCCCGACTTCGGTATATATCCTATGGTTACATCTTCTTCCACGGTGGCGGCTTACGGCGCTATAGGCGCAGGAATATCCCCTTATCAGATAACGGATATAATAGCTGTGGTTAAGGCTTATTCAAGTGCTGTGGGTGCGGGAGAGTTCGTAAGTGAGATATTTGGAAGCGAAGCGGACGAGCTTAGAAGAAGAGGCGGAGATGGCGGAGAATACGGCGCTACTACAGGCAGACCGCGCAGAATGGGCTGGTTTGATGCGGTAGCGAGCAGATATGGAGTAAAAATGCAGGGAGCTACGGAAGTAAGCCTCACAGTTCTCGATGTGCTCGGTTATCTAGATGAACTGCCTGTCTGTGTAGGCTACGAGATAGACGGAGAGGTAACCAAGGACTTCCCGGTTACCGCCAAGCTTAAAAAGGCTAAAGCGGTATATGAGAAGCTTCCGGGATGGAAATGTGAGATAAGAGGTATAAGGAAGTACGAGGAGCTTCCGGAAAACTGCAGAAGATATATTGAATTTATAGAGAAAGAATTAGGTGTGCCTGTAACTATGGTAAGCAACGGACCGGGCAGAGAAGACATCATATACAGGAAATAAATTTGTAATTTAGGAGGGTGGGCAATTGGAAAAGAAGATAGAAGAATTTGCTAAAGAAAAATTTAGTTTTGAACTTCCTGAAGTCTTAGTTGAGCCATCCTTCTTAGACCTTTCAGTAAGAACCGATGCAAGTGCTGTCGGTTCTTTTATACTGTTTTTTAAGGATAATGAAAAATACAAAGACAGACAGATAAGAGGCTATGTTGCCTGCAACGATTACAGATTTAAATTTGAAAAATTAAGTTTTTCGGACAATGAAGTTAAGCTTAAGTATGAATTCAATACCGACTTTATAGATGTGAATGGAGGGTATTCCGGAAATATTCGCATTATCACGGACTGCGGAGAGGTAAATCTGCCCTACAGCATATCCGTGAGAAAAAAGTGCTTTACGGTAGAGGATGTTGAGATAAAGGATTTGTACCAGTTTACCTCATTTGCGGCAACAGACTTTGAATATGCGGTAAAGCTGTTTTTTGATGAAAAATTTGAGGAGATAATTCTTAAGGATAAGGAAGAGGAGAAGCTGCTGCGCAGAGGGCTTTTAAGGAACTTTGACAAAAAGAGGGCTTTGGAAGAATTTTTGTGCCACACCAAGAATAAACAGCCCGTAAAGCTGTCTGCCGCCAAGACGACTTATAACTACCATCTTGCGGGAAAGTCGGTACAGGATCTCATAATTATAAAAAAGGACATCTGGGGCTATGTAGCGGCTGAAATAGTAGTAGAGGGCGATTTCATCAGGATAAACAAAAGAGAAATAACAGACAAAAACTTCAATCAGGACAGTTGTGAAATTTTGATGGAAATAGATCCGAGTCTGGTAAAAAGCGTAAGAAGCAAGGGCAAGGTAATCATCCGCACAATACTTGAGGAAATAGAGATAGATGTGAACCTTGTAAATATGTCCAAATCCCAGGACAAATTTATGAACGGCAAAAAGAGATTTGAGTACATAAGCAAGTTGATTGATGAATATTTTGCTTTCAGGATGGGCAATATTTCCGCCAAGAATGTGGCAACGGCAATGCGAGCGGCTCTGTATGGACTCGGGATAAATGAAAACGACAAAGAAATAGTCGAATATGTGGGAATTTATCTGGATATAATAACGGAAAAAACACAGCAGGCAAGGGAAACTCTGCTCGGGATAGACCTTGTGGGTGCAAAGCCTATTGAAAGACTGCTTCACGCATATCTTCTGTTTCTTGTGTCCGATGACAATGAAAAAGAAAAGTGGAAAAGAGAAGTCGAAACCCTGACCAATATAAAGGGATACCAGGCGGGATTTTTCTTCCTCATACACATGGATAGCAGATACAGGCTTAATCTGGAGCGCAGACTTGAGTTTATATCCAAGATATACAAAGACGGACTTCACAGCACATTTTTGCTTATGGAGGCGTGGTATATCTATAAGTCCGCTCCCGACTACTTTACAAAGCTGGACGATTTTACAATACAGACAGTAAACTGGGCACTTAAACATGGTTATTTTACGGGAAAGATAATTATAGAAAAATTTGTTCTCCTTGCCAATGATTTAAGAACCTATAGTCCTCTTGTGCTAAGACTGTTGAAAGAGGTATATAAAAACTGGGGAGTTGAAGAAGTTGTACAGGCTATATGCTCCCAGCTTATCAAGAAATCGGAATTTGAAAATGATGACCACGAATGGTTCAGGCTGGGAGTGAAGAGAGGCATAAAGCTTACCGGCATATACGAGCTCTATATACGCACGATGAGGGATGATACGGACGAAAAGATAGAAAATTCGGCATTTTCCTACTTTTTATACGATAACAGTCTGAACGCAAAGAAAAAGGCACTCATGTATTCCTACCTCGTAAAGAATAAGTTTATAGCCGAAACACAGGATATTTACAAAGAGTACGAGGAGCAGATAAAAGAATTTGCTATAGAGCAGATAAAAAAAGGCGAGATAAGCGATTCGCTCGTAATTATCTATAAAAATGTTTTGAAGGATAAGGCGGTGTTGAAAGAAGTGCTGCCGTATCTTTCCTCTGTTATGTTTAAAAAGAAATTCACCTGTGAAAGCTCCGTGTTTAAGTGGCTCATCGTATATACGAGAGGACTAAAGGAAAGCACGAAGGTTCCTTTTGTAAACGGCTCGGTTTTTGCGGATGTTTCAGGTGAATGCTCGGTGGCTCTGGTTTCAGACAAAGATGACAACATCTATCCTGCAAGCAGTTTTTGCGAGGAGCAGATAGTGTTAGGCTACAACGAGTTTCTGGACGATTGCTACGAGGCGGGCGACAGGAGTATATTCGAACTTGTTACAATGATTTCCGAAAATGAAAAATATCACAAGGAAGTAAAGAAATTGCCGGAAATCTGCGAGGAACTGCTTCTTTCAAATTTAGTTACGGAAGAGTACAAATATTATATAAAGGACAGGCTTCTGACAGAGTACTATAATGAGGCAAGGATGGAAGAACTTGAAAACCTGCTTACACACTACGACTTTGAAAGTGCCGATATAAAGCTCGCTCTAAGGGCGGCTGACCTTACCCTCTCCGCAAATATTTATCCGCTTTCGCTGGCTGCGCTTAGGGTTGTGGGTATTACGGACGGCAACGGAAAGAAGATTGCAAGGCTTATATCCTCTTACCTTTCGGATGCGGATGATGAGAGGAGAGAGGAAAACAAGGCACTTATGCTGGAGGCTGCCTATAAGCTTATGTTGAGCAGAAAGGCGGACGCGGAGATTTTATCTTTCCTTAGAGATAATTATGAGGGCGGAGTGGCGGAAATAAGTATCCTGTACAAGGAGCTGAGAGAAAGTGAGCTGCTTACGGGAAAATTTGTTGCGGAATTTCTGGAACAGATGCTTTTTTCAGAGGAAATG
>JBHADN010000258.1:0-4122 GCA_041855085.1 Catonella sp. | reverse complement strand
GTGGAAAGTAATTATAATTTAGCGTAGGCGACAGTCGGTAGGGATAAAGGTTATGGATAATATAAAGTACGACAGACATTTTCTGATGGATACAGGTACCGTGGTAGAATTTGTCAAAGCCAATACGGATTTTTTTGATGCCGGTTCAAAGCTTAATGCCTGTGAGATAGGCGATGGAAACATAAATTATGTGTTTAAGGTATGGGATGAAGCCACAGGCAAATCTTTGGTGGTAAAGCAGGCCGATAAGCTTTTGAGAAGTTCAGGCAGACCGCTAAACCCTGATAGAAACAGGCTTGAAGCGGAAGTGCTGAAGCTGCAGGGAGAGCTGGCGGCAGATTTCGTGCCGAAGATATATTATTACAATGATAATATGTATGCATTAATAATGGAGGATATTTCCGTATATAAAAATTTAAGAACTGAACTGCAGGCAGAGAGAATATTTGAGAACTTTCCGGAGCAGATAACAGATTTTCTTGTAAAATCATTGCTTCCCACAACCGATTTGTTACTGTGCAGGCAGGAGAAGAAGGAAAGGGTAAAGAAATTTATAAATGCGGAGCTGTGTGATATTTCTGAAGATTTGGTTTTTACAGAGCCTTATTACGATTATAAAAAAAGAAACATAATAACGGGCGAGATGGAAGGATTTGTAGAAGAAAAGCTCTATAGAGATGAGGAATTGAAGGCAGAGGTAGGCTATCTTAGAAATGTGTTTATGAATAATGCGGAGGCTCTCATACATGGGGATTTGCACTCAGGCTCTATATTTATAAATGAAAGCGGAATAAAGATTATAGATCCCGAGTTTGCCTTTTATGGACCGATCGGCTACGATGTGGGAAATGTTTTGGGCAATCTTTTCTTTTCATGGGCAAATAAGCTGTGTACAGGCAGTACAAACGGCAGATATATGGACTGGATTGCAGAAGTGATTCCTGAAATCTACAATCTTTTTAAGCAAAAGCTTGAGGCGGAGATGGAGAGGTTGATAAATTTTCCTATTTATAATAAGGCATTTCAGCGCAGATATGCAGCGAGAGTTATGGAGGACAGCCTTGGATTTGCAGGAACGGAACTCATAAGGAGAACAGTAGGAGATGCGAAAGTTGCCGAAATAGTATCCGTTACCGAGGTTGACCGGAGAGTAAGACTTGAAAAACTCATTATATCATTTGGAATAAGGCTGATTAAAGGCAGAAGTATGATATCATCCGGAGAGGAAATGGCAGAGGAATTTAAGAGGTTGGTAAAGTATGATATTTGAGAACAGATGGGATGACGACCTTGCATTTATGCTTAAGTTTGAAAATGTGGCATGGTATGAAGAGGGGACTGTCAGAATACTCGACAGAAGAATTTATCCTATAAGGACGGAATATGTTATCTGCAGGTCGCACAAAGAGGTGGCAGGAGCAATAGCGGATATGGTTACACAGAGCGAAGGTCCTTATACGGCGGCGGCAATGGGGATGGCTCTTGCTATGCATGAGGCAAAGAGTCTTGCCTATGACAGGATTTACGACTTTATGAAAGAAGCCGCCTATACGCTGTCAAATGCAAGACCGACCACCTCGGAACAGATGAAGGGAATAACGAAAGGAGCCTTGGCTATTGTTAGTGAAAATATTAACAAACAAACGGATGCAGAGGAGATAGCGGCTAAGCTGCATAGATATGCTTATGATTACATAAACGGAAATTATGAAAGATATACAACTATCGGCAGAAATATAGCGGCGCTTATACCCGAGAACGGAACAATAATGACGCAATGCTTTGCGGGAACGGTAGTCGGCACAATGCTCAGGGAATGCAGGAAGATGGGAAAGCGTATTAAGCTTTTTTGTGCCGAAACAAGACCGTATTATCAGGGTGCCAGACTTACCGCAAGTGTTGCCTGTGATATGGGCTTCGATGTGACGGTTATTTCTGATAATATGCCGTCATATACTATGAAAACTAAGAAAGTGGACTTGTTTACATCGGCTTCGGATGTCATAACTATGGACGGGAATGTAATAAATAAGATAGGAACTTTTCAGATGGCTCTTGCAGCAAAATATTACGGAATACCTTATTATGTGACGGGAACTCCCGACTTTTTTCATAGGGATTTGACAACTGTAATTATAGAGGAGAGAAATCCGGAGTCGGTTTTGGAATCGCTGGGACAAAAAATAGTGATGGAGGGAGTAAAGGGCTATTATCCGGCTTTTGACATTACTCCTCCTGAGCTTGTGACGGGAGTCGTTACCGATAAGGGAGTGTTCAGTTCCTATGAGCTTGCAAAATATTTTGAAAATTATAGTACAGACTAAATAAGATTGAAGTAAAGAGGAGAGGCCGGCTAGGACAGCCTCTCCTTAAAGTCTTTATACCCGAATTTTCTTATAATTTCAGTACTTCCATCCTTTTTGAGTGCAACAAGGTCAGGCAGTGGCATACCGTTAAAGGTATTGTTCTTCACAAAAGAATATATAGCCATATCGGAGAAAATTAGCCTGTCGCCTATATTTTTTTCTTCATCAAAGGAGAAATCCCCTATTATATCGCCTGCAAGACAGGTGCAACTGCCGAGTCTGTAAGTATATTTCTTTTCGCCTGCTTCTCCGGAGGTAAAGAGCGGAGGTCTGTAAGGCATTTCTATAATATCGGGCATGTGGCAGGCGGCACTTATATCTACAATAAGATTGGTTATGCCGCCGGAAGTTGTTTTGTCCAGTATGGAAGTCACAACATAGCCGGCATTGAGGGCAACAGCTTCTCCGGGTTCCAGATACACATCTACATTGTAGCGTGTTTTGGCCTCAAGTATACAGTCACATAAAAGCTCAATATTATATCCCTCTTTGGTAATGTGATGTCCTCCGCCGAAATTGAGCCATTTTCTGTCTTTTATATAATTTCCGAATTTTTCATACACGGCACTCAGAGTATCTCTTAGAGGCTCTGCACCCTGTTCGCAGAGGGTGTGGAAGTGCAAACCGTCTACTTGGTCAAGCAGAGTGCCGTCTTCCCTAAGTGCAGTTTCAAGGGCTTCAAGGGTTATTCCGAGTCTGCTGCCGTTGGCACAGGGATCGTAGATTTCATGCCCGTCCTGCGTTGAAAACTCGGGGTTTATTCTTATGCCGATGCTCACGGATTTTTTAAGACAATACTCCTTGAATTGTTTTAACTGATTTATGGAATTAAATATAACATGGTCACATATATTTGTTATCTCATCCATATCCTCAGCCTTATAGGCGGGAGAAAAAATATGATTTTCCCTGCCCATTTCCTCTGCGCCGAGCTTTGCCTCAAAAAGTCCGCTGGCAGTAGCTCCCGAAAGATATTTTCCGATGAGAGGGTAGAAATGAAAGCCTGAAAATGCTTTCTGGGCGAGCAATATTTTAGCTCCCGTTCTGTCCATGATCGATTTTAAAATACGACAATTTTCCTCTATTTTAGCTTCATCTATTACATAGCAGGGAGTTTTCAATCCCGCAAATGCTTTTGTCAGTTCAGGGTAATTATTCGAAATCAAAATAAACTCCTTTATATTCAAAGACACAGAGAAATAAACTCTCTCTGTGTCCGAGTGAACTACTTGTGCAGTGTGATATTTGTGTAACAGTTTTTGTTTATAGGCGGTCTGTATCGCTTTTAAGGTACAAGCACAGGATTCTCCTCTATCTGCCATGGCAGTCCCCATTTATTAAGAGCTTCCATATATGGATCTGGATCGAACTCATCCGTGGTAAATACTCCCGGTTTCTTCCAAAGACCGTTTAATACAAGCATAGAGCCTATCATGGCAGGAACTCCGGTGGTGTAGCTTACTGCCTGACTTCCCACTTCTTTGTAGCATTCTTCGTGGTCGCAAATATTGTAGATATAAAGGCTCTTTTCTTTGCCGTCTTTTACACCTGTAAATATACAGCCTATATTTGTTTTGCCCTTGGTGCGAGGACCGAGGGAGGCGGGATCAGGGAGCAGGGCTTTAAGGAACTGTATAGGCACTATCTCTTTTCCCTCGTAGTTAATAGGTGTAGTGGAAAGCATACCTACATTTTCAAGACAGTTCATATGGGTAAGGTAGCTCTGGCCGAAGGTCATAAAGAAGCGTATTCTCTT
>JBHADN010000257.1:0-3987 GCA_041855085.1 Catonella sp. | reverse complement strand
GAAAAAACAGCCGAAGAAAGTAAAAAGGCAAACAAGGAAAAAACAGCGTCAGACGGCGACAGCGGAGCTAAATCCGTCGTAGAGGTACAGCTTAAAGAGATAGGAGAAACCGAGAAGTCACAACTCTCTTTTCTGATACACAGAGCCGACGAAGATAAAAAGGAAGACAGCGACGGCGAGGAAGAACCCAAGTTTTATCTGAAACAGCTTGAGGAAAAATTCGGTAAAGACGAAGAAACGGAGGAAAAGAATACAGCAGAGGGAATTGTATCAAGTTTTTCGGACAGAGCGAGTTTCTGGAAGTCCGAAGTAGAAGAAAATACAAAAGAAACCATAGAAGAGGGGATATCGGAAGTATCGGAAGTAAACGGTTGGAAGCGGGATAATATGCAGGAGAGCTATGCAGAAGAGGAAACCGCCGCGGTTATCCGGGTAAGGGATATTGATGAAGAATGCGATATAGATGACGACATCCTTTCCTATGAGGACTTGATGGATGACGAGGAAGAGGTTTTAGAACTGCTTTCGGATGAAAAACCGCAAAGATCTATACTTGAAATAGAGAAAGAAAATCTGCTTAATTCAAAGACGATAAGCGGAAGTAAGCCTCTCCCTTCATATTCTGCGGATTACAGGTCACAGGGGGCGGATAAGAAGACTGAAAAAGCCGAAAAGGTTCTGCCTGAAAAGGTGGAAGAGTCGATACCGGAGGCGAAACCGCCCAAGCCGTATATATTCCCGCCCAAAGAGCTGCTGAAGAAGTCAAGCGGTGCGGAAGAGGGTATAAGCGACGAAGAGCTTAAGGAAACGGCGGGAAAACTTCAGGCAACTCTGGCGGCATTCGGTGTAAATGTAAAGGTTACCGATGTAAGCTGCGGACCTTCCGTGACAAGGTATGAGCTGCAGCCCGAGCAGGGAGTAAAGGTAAGCAGGATAACATCACTGGCGGACGATATAAAATTAAATCTGGCTGCTGCGGACATTCGTATAGAAGCCCCTATCCCCGGAAAGGCGGCAGTAGGAATAGAGGTTCCTAACAAGAAAAATCTTACGGTTTATTTCAGGGATTTGATAGAGAACAGAAACTTTGAAGAAACTCAGTCCAAAATTGCATTTGCGGTAGGAAAGGATATAGGCGGACAGACCGTAGTGTCGGATATTGCCAAGATGCCACATCTGCTTATAGCGGGAGCAACGGGCTCGGGTAAGTCCGTATGTATAAATACGCTTATTATGAGCATTTTGTATAAGGCGAGTCCGAGAGAGGTCAAACTTATAATGGTAGATCCGAAGGTGGTGGAACTTTCGGTTTACAACGGCATACCGCATCTTATGCTGCCTGTGGTCACGGATCCGAAGAAGGCGGCAGCCGCACTTAACTGGGCGGTAGCGGAGATGAACAGACGCTACAAGCTCTTTGCGGAAGTGGGAGTGAGAGAGATAAAGGGCTTTAACAAAAAGGTCGGAAAGGACTCTCCGGAATGGATGCCGCAGATAGTTATAATAGTGGATGAGCTCGCAGACCTTATGATGGTATCTTCAAAAGAGGTGGAGGAGTCTATCTGTCGTCTTGCGCAGCTTGCAAGGGCGGCGGGAATACATCTTATAATAGCTACTCAAAGACCTAGTGTAAATGTTATAACCGGGCTTATAAAAGCGAATGTGCCTTCCAGAATAGCTTTCTCGGTATCTTCTCAGGTTGACTCCAGAACCATACTTGACGGAGCGGGAGCCGAAAAGCTTTTGGGAAAGGGAGATATGCTCTTCTTCCCTACGGGATATCCTAAGCCTGTCAGAGTTCAGGGGGCATTTATATCGGACAGCGAGGTTTCGGAGGTGGTTGAATTTATAATTTCCAACAACGATGTGCCTCATACCGCTTCGGATATAACGGAGCAGATTGATGCCGTACTTGCAGCGGAAAGTATAAAAGCTTCAGGCGCGGCGGCTGCGGCGGAGAGCGGCGATCCTTATGACGAATACTTTGACGAGGCGGGCAGACTCATTATAGACAAAGATAAGGCTTCTATAGGTATGCTTCAGAGAGTGTACAAGATAGGCTTTAACAGGGCGGCAAGGATTATGGATCAACTGACGGAAGTCGGAGTTGTAAGCGAGGAAGAGGGGACGAAGCCGCGCAGGGTTATTATGACCAAAGAAGAGTTTGAGGCGTTTATAGAGGAAAGACATAGTGAAAGTGCATAATAACTGTTTGACAATATAGATGTTTGAGGTTATGATTTTATTTGTTGGAAAAATCCTTAAAATTTTCTAAAATAAGCTCAAATTATTCACGAAACAGATTGTGAATAATTTGGGATAAGTAAAGAAGTCAAACAAAGAATGCTTTTTTATGAAAGCGGAAAGGGAACAGCTATGAAAACAGATATTGAAATAGCAAAAGAGGCTGTCATGGCGCCGATAGGCGAGGTGGCGGAGAAGCTTGGGATAAAGGCGGATGAACTTGAACTTTACGGAAAATACAAGGCTAAGCTTTCGGACGAACTTTGGGATAGAGTAAAAGATAATGCGGACGGAAGGCTTATATTGGTAACTGCGATAAATCCTACACCTGCCGGAGAGGGAAAGACTACGGTAACGGTAGGGCTTGGAGAGGCATTCGGAAAGCTTGGTAAAAATGCCGTTATAGCTCTGCGTGAGCCGTCACTCGGCCCATGTTTCGGAGTAAAAGGCGGTGCGGCAGGCGGAGGATATGCGCAGGTAGTGCCTATGGAGGATTTAAATCTTCACTTCACGGGAGATTTCCATGCAATAACTTCTGCGAACAATCTGCTTGCGGCTTTGCTCGACAACCACATAAAACAGGGTAATACGCTCGGAATAGACACAAACCAGATAGTATGGAAACGCTGTCTGGACATGAATGACAGAGTACTCAGAAATGTAGTTGTAGGGCTGGGGGCTTCGGCGGACGGTGTAGTAAGAGAAGACCATTTTGTCATCACGGTGGCTTCCGAGATTATGGCTGTGCTTTGTCTTGCAAACGATATGAAAGACCTTAAAGAAAGGCTTGGAAAGATAATTGTAGCCTATAACTTCGAGGGAAAGCCGGTAACGGCAAAAGACCTGAATGCGGTAGGCTCTATGGCGGCACTCCTTAAAGAGGCAATCAAGCCTAACCTCATACAGACCTTGGAGCATACTCCTGCAATAGTACACGGCGGACCTTTTGCCAACATAGCACATGGCTGCAACTCCGTGAGGGCTACGAAGACAGCTCTCAAGCTTGCCGATTATGTGATAACGGAGGCAGGCTTCGGCGCAGATCTGGGTGCTGAAAAATTTCTGGACATTAAATGTCGTATAGCAGGTCTTAAGCCGTCGGCAGTAGTGCTGGTGGCTACGGTAAGAGCGCTGAAATACAACGGCGGAGTGGATAAAAAGGAGCTGTCCGCCGAAAATCTTTCCGCATTGAAAAAGGGCATAGTAAATCTTGAAAAACATATTGAAAATCTGCATCAGTTCGGAGTACCGGTGGTGGTTACCCTTAACAGATTTGTTTCGGATACGGAGGCGGAGCTTGAATTTGTAAAGAAATTCTGTGAGGATAAGGGCTGTGAATTTGAGCTTGCGGAAGTTTGGGCAAAGGGAGGTGCAGGCGGAGAAGAGCTTGCAAAGAAGGTAATCAAAACCCTTGAAACAAAGGAGTCGCTCTATGCGCCGATTTACAAAGACGAGGTTTCGCTGAAGGAAAAGATTGAAACGGTATGCGGCAAAATCTACGGGGCTGACGGTGTGGACTTTTCTCCTGCGGCAGCTAAGGCTCTTAAAAAGATTGAAGAAATGGGATTCGGCTCTCTGCCTGTATGTATGGCAAAGACGCAGTACTCTCTTTCGGATAATGCGGAGCTGCTCGGCAGACCTGACGGCTTCAGAGTAAGTGTAAGAGAGATTTATGTTTCGGCAGGGGCAGGCTTTGTAGTGGTAATAACGGGAAATATTATGACTATGCCGGGGCTTCCTAAG
>JBHADN010000256.1:0-3596 GCA_041855085.1 Catonella sp. | reverse complement strand
TTTTTTAGGTTGTATAAGTGTTTTACACTCATACGCGTTCGTTTTGAATTTTCAAGATTGTCTTACTATTTAATTATCAAGGTTCTTTTTTACTTCATTGCCCTGCGGCAAATCAGCTTTAATATTCTATCATATCGTTTGGCTCCTGTCAACACTTTTTTTTAACTTTTTTTAAGTTTCAAAAAAGGGAACGGAGAAAGAGGGATTTGAACCCTCGCGCCGCTCACGCGACCTACACCCTTAGCAGGGGCGCCTCTTCAGCCTCTTGAGTATTTCTCCAAAGTCTGAACGATATAATTCAAATATTCAGTTGCATCCGTTTAGCGAATGCAAGAACTAGTATATCAAAGGTTTGTACTTGTGTCAACAGCTTTTTTATAAATTTTCTTTATTGTATCTTCATTTCATACAATTTGTGTTGCTATTCTTTTTTTATCTATATATGGTACTTATTATGTTTTAGAAAATTACTCCGAACTGCTTGTGACATAAAATCAGAAGACTTACCTCAAAATAAGCCTTCTGATTTTTTAGCTGACATATTCCGTATTTATTCCGAGTCTTCCGGCAGTTCTTCTTCCGTCTTATCATCCTCACGAACTTTAGCTATCTTCGCTATAACGGCATCGCCGTCTATATTCATAAGTTTTACTCCTGAGGTTATCCTGCCCAAGGTGGATATATTTTCAACTGCCATCCTTATTATGATGCCCTCCGTTGTTATGAGCATGATTTCATTTTCATCATTTACGGATTTTGCACCTACCACATGACCTGTTTTATCTATTATTTTGTAGCATTTTATGCCTTTTCCTCCACGATGATGAACTGTAAACTCCGAAATTTCGGTAAGCTTTCCGTATCCGTTTCCGGACACTATAAGAAGTTTATCTCCCTGGCTGTCCAACTGCATTGCTACGATTTCATCCGTATCGTCTATCGTCATGCCTATTACACCCATAGAGGTTCTTCCGGTAGGTCTTACATCTTTTTCATTAAATCTTATACACATTCCATTTTTCGTTATAAGAAATACATCATTAGTGTTATTTGTAAGTTTTACCTCTATTAAATCATCATCTTCTCTCAGGTTGATTGCCTGTAAGCCTGTCTTTCTTATATTTGCATATTCGCTTATTGCCGTCTTTTTCACTATTCCCTTTCGGGTAGCCATGAACAGACAGCCTTCATTTACATCCTTTCTTATGTTTATAATGGATGTAACTTTTTCTTCAGGCTGAAGCTGCAAAAGATTTACAAGAGCTGTACCCCTTGCAGTACGCCCTGCCTCCGGTATCTGATATGCCTTGAGTCTGTAAACCCTTCCCTTATTTGTGAAGAAAAGAATGTAGTGGTGGGTGGTAGTCATTATGAGGTCTTCTATAAAATCCTCATCTATGGTCTGCATACCCTTAATACCCTTTCCTCCCCGGTTCTGGCTTTTGAAGTTTCCGGTAGTCATCCTTTTTATATAGCCCATGTTTGTCATCGCTATAACTGTATTTTCATCAGGTATAAGATCATCGTTTGTTATGTCGGAATCATCATGAACTATGCGTGTTCTTCTCTCATCGTTAAATCTGCTCTTTATCTCGGATATTTCTTCCTTAATAACTCCAAGAATTTTTTTGACATCTCCGAGAATTTCCTTTAATTCCCTTATTCTTTCCTGAAGGCTGTCATATTCTCCCTGAAGCTTTTCTCTCTCCAAGCCGGTCAATGCTCTGAGGCGCATATCTACTATCGCCTGTGCCTGAACATCGTCAAGTCCGAAACGCTCTATGAGTTTTTCCTTTGCTTCCGCCGTAGTCTTTGACTTTCGGATTAAACTTATGACCTCATCTATATAATCAAGTGCAATAAGCAAACCCTTTAATATATGTGCTCTTTCTTCAGCCTTGTTGAGTTCATACTGACATCTTCTTCTTATTACATTCTCCTGATGCTCAATATAAAAATTCAGCATCTGCTTAAGGTTCATTACAACAGGCTCATTTTTCACAAGCCCGAGCATAATCGCACCGAATGTAGTCTGAAGCTGGGTATGCTTATAAAGCTTTTTAAGAATTATATGCGGATTTACATCTCTTCTAAGCTCTATACATATACGCATTCCTTTTCGATTGCTTTCATCTCTTAATACCGTAATTCCGTCAATCCTCTTCTCCTTTACCATACCGGCGATATACTCTATAAGTCTTGCCTTATTTACAAGATACGGAAGCTCGGTAACTACTATCCTGTTTTTACCGTTTTCCATAGGCTCAATGTCGGCAACCGCACGAACTGTTATTTTGCCTCTGCCCGTTCTATAGGCCTCTTCTATCCCTACCCTGCCGAGTATTTCCGCTCCTGTGGGAAAATCCGGACCTTTTACCACGGTAAGAAGCTCATCTATATCCGTATCTCTGTCTTCTTCAACTCTATTATCTATTACTTTGTTTACTGCATCTATTACTTCTCCCAGATTATGCGGAGGAATATTGGTTGCCATACCCACTGCTATACCTGAGGCTCCGTTTACAAGAAGATTTGGATATCTGGCGGGAAGTACAACAGGCTCTTTTTCCGTTTCATCAAAATTAGGTATAAAATCTACTGTATCCTTATCTATGTCTGAAAGCATTTCAACGGAAATCTTACTGAGTCTTGCTTCTGTATACCTCATTGCCGCAGCTCCATCCCCGTCCACAGAACCGAAGTTTCCATGACCGTCTATGAGCATGTATCTGGTAGACCAACTCTGTGCAAGATTTACCAATGCTCCGTATATGGAACTGTCACCATGCGGATGATATTTACCCATAGTATCTCCGGCAATTCTCGCACATTTCCTGTGAGGCTTGTCGGGGGTATTTGAAAGCTCTTTCATAGCGTAGAGTATTCTTCTTTGCACAGGTTTAAGTCCATCCCTTACATCGGGAAGTGCACGCGACGCAATAACCGACATGGCATAATCTATATAAGAATCTTCCATGGTCTTTTTTAAGTCTACTTCGTTAATCCTGTCAAAAATGTTCTCGTCCATTTACTTATCCTTTTCTTCATATAAATATATGAGTTTTATTCTCCTGAACCCTAATTATAACATAATTTCAGTATAAAAAAAACTCCTTTAATTTTCCAATGTATTTTATTCTAAATAAAACAAGCCTGCAAGCACAAAAAGAACCGTCACGGCAAGCTTTATTGTGACAGTTCCTTTTAATTTTATACATCCAAATTTCTCACATACTTAGCATTCTGCTCTATAAATTCCCTGCGAGGTTCCACCTTATCTCCCATAAGAGTATTAAATGTAAGGTCTACAGCTGAAATATTTTCTTCATCCAGCATTACTTTTTTAAGCACTCTTTTAGCAGGATCCATGGTCGTTTCCCAGAGCTGTTCGGCATCCATCTCTCCAAGCCCTTTATAACGCTGTATCTTATTATTTCCGTCACGACCTATCTCCGCCATTATTTTATCAAGTTCTTTATCGTTATAAGCGTACCACACCTTATTCCCCTTTTCAACCTTGTACAGCGGTGGCTGTGCGAGATAAACATGGCCTGCCCTTATAAGTTCCGGCATAAAGCGATATATAAAGGTAAGCA
>JBHADN010000255.1:0-4520 GCA_041855085.1 Catonella sp. | reverse complement strand
GACATTATGTCCTTTACTCTGCTCAGATTGGCTTTTTCTTCCTCTAAGTTTTTTATAGCCTCATTTTTTCTTTTTTTGAACTTGGTTATCCCCGCCGCTTCGTCAAAAAGCTCTCTTCTGTCCTCAGGTCTTCCGCTTATTATCTTTTCAATCTGTCCCTGACCTATTATGGAATATCCTTCCTTGCCTATACCTGTATCCAGAAAAAGCTCCTGTACATCCTTCAGCCTGCAGTTATGTCCGTTTATGAGATATTCGCTTTCTCCCGACCTGTACACTCTTCTGGCAACAGTCACCTCTTCATATTCTATCGGAAGCACCTTATCACTGTTGTCTATAGTCAGCGCAACATAAGCAAAGCTTTGTGCTTTTCTGAGCTCCGTGCCCGCGAAAATTACATCCTCCATCCTTGCACCGCGCAGTTGCTTTGCACTTTGCTCTCCGAGCACCCATCTTACCGCATCCGCCACATTGCTTTTTCCGCTTCCGTTCGGCCCTACTATTCCTGTTATACCGTTGTTGAAGGTAAGGACAAGCTTGTTTGCAAATGACTTAAAGCCATGTATTTCAACTGTTTTTAAGTACATAATACCGCCTATACCTCACTTCTTTCCTTTTTCAATTTCATTATTCCGTTGTATGCGGCAATCTGCTCCGCCGCCTTCTTGGTATGCCCCTCCCCTGTGCCGTACTGCACCGAGTTTACATAGACTGCCGCTTTGAAATTCTTGTTATGATCGGGGCCGCTTTCCTCAAGCAGCTTATAGCTTATTGTTCCGATTCCGTCGCCCTGTATCATCTCCTGAAAGATAGTTTTACTATCGAAAAAGAGCTTGTTGTTCTCTGCATCCTCAAGCACAAACTTCTCTACAAACTCTTTTGCATTAGTAAGACCACCGTCAAGATATATTGCTCCTATTATCGCTTCAAGAGCATCCGACAATATTGAATCTCTGTTTTTTCCTCCGGTCATAATCTCTCCATGCCCCAGAAGCAGATAATCCGACAAATTCAGTTTTCTTGCCTGGCAGGCAAGTGCAGGCTCACACACAATACCCGCTCTAAGCTTTGTCAGCTCCCCCTCCTGCATGTCCTTATATTTGTTAAACAAAAACTCGCTTGCGGTAAGCTCAAGAACGGCATCCCCCAAAAACTCAAGTCTTTCATTGCAGGCGGATTTTTTAAGATGTTTCTCATTTGCAAACGAACTGTGGGATAGCGCATTTGTCAGCAGCTTTCTGTTTGCAAAGCTGTAACCTATGATTTTTTCAAACTTTTCAGCCTTTTCGGGCCTAATATACAGGCTCAAAATCTTTTCCTCCTCTTTAAAAAATATTTTAAAGCTTGTTGTCCTGCTGTTATGCAAGACGTTCAAGCCTTATCGGTACGCTTATTTATTTCAATCTATATAAAAAGATTTATATAAAAACAAAGAGTCGCTTGCGACTCTTCGCGCCGGACGCGTTGTGTTTAGCACATCCCCTGCCGCGGCGTGTTTTATTGCGATAAAATAAAGGTCGCAAAATAGCGCAAACCGAACAAGCCGCACTATTTTACGACAATTTTTCAAAAACTTTTAAGCTACTCGCTTGCTTCTTCAAGTCTTTCAACCGCATCCCCGACAGTAACTATTGACATAATCGCGTCATCCGGTATTTCAATTCCGAATTCTTCCTCAATCTCCATAATGATTGATGTGAGATCCAAAGAATCCGCCCCCAAATCATCAATGAATTTAGTTTCAGGTGTTATTACCGACTCATTCACATGTAAAACACTTGCCACTATTTCCCTAATTTTTTCAAATTCCATGATAAACCCTCCATACTACTCTGATAAATATTCTCTTATTTTATCATTTATTTTTTGATTTTTAAAGCTTATACACTGTATAAGCGAATTTTTTACCTCTGTACTTTTTGCATTTCCATGTGTCTTTACAACCAGACCGTTCAAGCCGAGCATCGGCGCTCCTCCGTACTTGGTTGCGTCAAAAGAAGCAAGCGTCTTCTTCAAAGAGCCTTTTACAAGCATAGCTCCAATCTTGCTTATAAAGCTGCTCACAAGACCTTTCTTAATTTCAGACAACAACATACCCGCAACACCCTCGTAGAGTTTGAGTATTACATTGCCCACAAAAGCATCACACACCACTACATCGGCATCTCCGTAAGGTATCTGCCTTGCTTCTATACTGCCTGTAAAGTTGATGTCCGCCCTGCCCTTCAGCATAGGGTAGGTTTCTTTTACAAGTGAATTGCCCTTTTCCTCCTCGGCACCTATATTTACTATAGCAACTTTGGGATTTTTTATTCCTATTACATTTTCCATGTAGATAGAACCCATTACCGCATATTGAATAAGATGCGATGTTCGCGAGTCCACATTCGCCCCGCAGTCCACTAAAAGAGTAACTCCTTTGCTCGTAGGTATAAGCGAAGCCAAAGGCGAACGCTCAATCCCTTTAAGTCTTCCTATTACAAGCTGTCCCCCTGCAAGTACCGCACCTGTCGAGCCTGCCGATACGAAACTGTCCGCCAGCCCGTCCTTTACAAGCCTCATCGCTACCGAAATAGATGACTCCTTCTTTCTTCTTACAGCCATCACCGGAGCTTCATCATTTGTTATAACATCCGGAGCCTCTACTATTTCGAGAGCATCCTCCTTTATAGCCAGACCTTCCTCTTTAAGTCTTGCCAGATTTTCTTCTATAACCGCAGTCTGACCGACCAGGAAAACCTTGAGTTCGGAACTTTCGTTTACAGCAAGAACCGCGCCTTTTATTATCTCATAGGGAGCATTATCTCCTCCCATTACATCCAAAGCCGCTTTAACTGTTTCGCCCATATACACCACCTACTGTTTAATATAAAAAAAAGAATATTGCGGCTTAAATCCTATCTGTGTAGCCTGAATAATCTGTTCCGTACTTCCTACAAAGAGCACTCCTTCAGGCTTAAGTACGGAGTGAAACTTCTTAAACACTTCGTTTTTAGCCTCATCGGTAAAATATATAACTACATTCCTGCAAACCACCATGGAGCAACCTGCCGGATAAGAATCTTTCAAAAGATTGTGCTTCTTGAACTCTACTCTCGCCTTAATTTCATCCGCAATTTTGTACGATGTGGCATTAAGCTTGGTAAAGTATTTTTCAAGAAACTCCTTCGGAAGTCCCTTAACGCTCTTGTAGCTGTAAATGCCCATTCTGGCGGTTTCAAGCACCTGATTGTCTATGTCGGTAGCAATAATTCTAATCTGGTTCAGCGGCAAAAATTTTGAAAGAAGCATTACCAGAGAATACGGTTCATCCCCCGTAGAGCAGGCGGCACTCCATATCTTAATATTTCTGCCATGCTTTTTCAGAAGGTACGGTATTATGTCCTTTTCCAGTATATCCCACTGCTCAGGGTTTCTCCAAAATTCAGAAACATTTATGGTAAGATAGTTTATAAAAGCGTCATACAGGGCTTTATCAGTCTTTAAGCCCTTTACATACTCGTCATAAGATTTGAAACCGTTTTTAGCGATAAGAGAATCTATTCTCCTTTTCATCTGCTTTTCTTTGTATGCATCAAGGTCTATGGAAGATAAGGCAAACACCTGTTTTTTAAAGCTTTCATAATCACTCATAGTTTCCTCCTAAATTATTCAATTATAAATTATACACCGAACATTCCGTATAATCCTAAATTTACCGCCGCAGATCGGAGTATCTTTACATTTTTCAAAGACATTCGGAATAAATGAAAAGCCCAGCTCATACAGACCGGCTGCATAAGCTGAGCAATGTTATAATCCCAGTTTATTCTGACTGACTTTCCGTTTCTTCAGAAACATCTTCAGAAACAGTTTCCTCTTCAGCATCATCTGTTCCGCTCAATAAAGCCTTAATGGAAAGTGAAATTTTCTTTGTTTCAGCATTAAAATCCACAACCTTAGCTGTTATCTGCTCTCCTGTCTTAAGCACATCACTTGGCTTTTCAACATGATTTGCAGCTATCTGGGACACATGAAGAAGGGCATCAACTCCCGGCTCAAGTTCTACAAACGCTCCAAACTCGGTCATACGTGCAACCTTACCTGAAACTATTGTGCCGACTGCAAACTTCTCCTCTGCACCCTCCCAAGGGTTCTGGTCTTCAAACTTAAGACTAAGCGCAATCTTCTCTCCCTGAATATCCTTAACAAAAGCCTTAACCATATCTCCAACCTTAAACACCTTCTTAGGATTTTCAATATGTCCCCAGCTCATTTCAGAAATATGAAGCAGACCGTCCGCTCCGCCCAAGTCTATAAATGCTCCGAAATCGGTTACATTTTTAACCGTTCCGTCAACTACCTGTCCTACTGCAAGCTTCTCAAAAAGCGCTTTCTTAAGCTCGCTCTTCCTTGCTGTAAGAATCTGCTTCCTGTCGCCTATAATCCTTCTCTTTCTAGGATTGAATTCGCTTATAACAAACTCAATCTCCTCGCCTGCATACTTCTCAAGATTTTTCTCATAAGAATCCGACACAAGG
>JBHADN010000254.1:0-5373 GCA_041855085.1 Catonella sp. | reverse complement strand
CAGTCAAGGGTGCATTTTACAGCTCTCTTCCATCCCTTTATCTTCTTTTCTCTTTTTTCGCTGCCCATAGCAGGCTCAAAAAGTTTACCGAGCTGCCAGTTCTTCCTTATCTCATCTCTACTCTCATAAAAGCCTGTGGCAAGCCCCGCCAGATAAGCCGCTCCAAGCGCCGTTGTTTCCACGCACTTAGGTCTGCTCACATAGGTGTCCATTATATCTGACTGAAACTGCATAAGAAAGTCGTTTGCGGACGCTCCTCCGTCTACCTTAAGTCCCTTTATCCTTACTCCCGCATCTTCCTCCATAGCCCTGAACACATCTGACGACTGGTAGGCTATGGACTCGAGCGTAGCCCTTATAAAATGCTCTTTCTTCGTTCCTCTTGTGATGCCGAAAACAGTTCCTCTTGCATACTGATTCCAGTAAGGAGCACCCATACCGGTAAACGCCGGAACCACATACACTCCGTCCGTATCCTCAACGCCTTTTGCGTATTCCTCGGACTGTCCTGCCGACTTCAGCATCCTAAGACCGTCCCTTAGCCATTGTATTGAAGCTCCCGCAACAAATACGCTTCCTTCAAGCGCATATTCCACATCATCTCCCGTACTCGCCGCTATGGTGGTAAGCAGCCCTGCCTTTGACTTTATAGCCTCTCTGCCTGTATTCATAAGTATAAAGCTTCCGGTGCCGAAGGTATTTTTTACATCTCCCTTGTCAAAACAGCACTGTCCGAAAAGTGCCGACTGCTGATCTCCCGCCGCTCCCGCTATTCTTATGCTGCTGCCGAAAAGCGAAGGCTTTGTGCTTCCGTATACATAGGAGCTAGGTTTTACCTCCGGAAGCATGCTCTTAGGAATATTAAATATCTCAAGTATCTTTTCATCCCACCGCAATTCCTTTATGTTATACAGCATAGTCCTCGACGCATTGCTGTAATCCGTTACATGCACTTCCTTTCCTGTAAGATTCCAAATGAGCCAGGTATCAACAGTACCGAATGCCAGTTTGCCCGCTTCCGCCATTTCTCTGGCTCCACTTACATTTTCAAGTATCCATGCCACCTTGCTTGCAGAAAAGTAAGCATCCGGCACAAGCCCCGTCGCCTCTCTTATATATTCTCCATGCCCTTCCTTCACTATCCTGTCTATCATCGGGGCGGTACGCCTGCATTGCCATACTATGGCATTGTAGACAGGTTCTCCGGTTTCCCTGTTCCAGACTATTGTAGTTTCTCTCTGATTGGTTATACCTATCGCCTCTATATCTTCGTAGTCGGTACCGATATTCGCCATTGCTTCTATAGCCGTAGCAAACTGGGACGACCATATCTCTCTGGGGTTATGCTCCACATAGCCGGGTTCAGGATAAATCTGCGTAAACTCCTTTTGCGCCATAGACACTATATTTCCGCTCTTGTCAAATATAATACTTCTGGAACTGGTCGTTCCCTGATCCAAAGACATCAAATATTTTCCCATAAGTTCCTCCTTAGCTTAATTGCCACCTTACTTTACTTCCTTTTTCATTCTTCGTTACTATAAGCTGCTCTTCTATCTCCTGCTTAAGCTCGCTTACATGGGATATTATTCCTATAAGCTTATTGCCGCCCGCCATGTTTTTGAGCACCTTTACCGCCTTATCCCTTGAGCTGTCATCAAGTGTTCCGAAGCCCTCGTCCACGAACATCATTTCAAGATTTACCGCCGAAGATTTTTCCTGTATTCTGTCCGCCATCCCCAGAGCAAGTGAAAGCGCCGCCATAAAGGATTCTCCTCCCGACAGGGTACGCACATCTCTCGCCTTGCCTGTAACGGTCGAATATACCATAAGGTCAAGCCCTCTGTTTTTTCCCTCTCCCGCACTTTCAAGTTCATAGGTTCTAAGCTCGAACTCTCCTCCCGACATAGCCGCAAATCTCCTGTTTGCGGAAAATAAAATCTTTTCAAGATAACGCCTCTGCACATAGGTTTCAATATCCATTCTCCTGCCTGAAACCTTTCCCGACAGCCTGTTATAAAGCCCCGTATACAGTCCCGCTTCCTTTACCAGTTCCTCCCTCCCTGAGAGCATACCGCGTATTCCCTCCAATATGCTCTCATTATTTTTGTAAATGCCTCTAAGCTCTTCAAGTTCTCCTCTAAGCCTCTCCATTTGTGCATTAAGAGAGGCATACTCCTCATTTAACGCTGCGATATCCGGTCTTTGTCTGCCTGTCGTTTCTGCGAGCATCTCACTTTCCAAGGCCTTTGCAGCCTTATATCTTACTTCGTAGTCGTTGATTTTCCGCCTCAGCTTCTCTGCATCGCTTTTGCTGTACATGCTTATGATATCTCGCCACCATTCCTCAGTTGCCGCCTTATCTGCCAAAGCCTCTTTATACCGCTCCTCTCTTGCCTCACATTCTCTTTTGTATGCAGGCAGTTCCTCCGAATATCTGCTTATAAGAGCCTCCGTGCCGTCTTTAAGACTCTTTGCCTCCTTTAATGCTCTCTCTGCTTGCAAATATGCGGCTTCTCTTTCTCTCTTATACTTATCCGCCCTCTCCCTCTCGAAATCGGCTGCCTCTTTGCTTTCAAATTCCAAGCTTTTTGAAAGTCCGGCAAGATTTGAGGCTATGCCTGAAATTTCAGTCGAAAGCTTGGCTTCTTTCAGCTTCATTTCTTCAGCTCTGCTCCTTAACCTTTCTTTCTCCTCTTCCGCGAAAAAAAGTTTTTTCTCTATAGCTTCAAGCCTGCTTATATCTTTCGTAAGCTTTTCTCTTTCCTTATTCAATTCCGCTTCAACATCTGCAAGTTTCTTTTTCAGTTCTCCCGGGCTTTCTTCAGAAATTTCAGCAGGAACCTCAAACACCTTGCAAAACTCGCTGCAAAGCTCCAGTTTTCCTTCTTCCAGATATTTCATATTCTCCGAAAGCTTTGTCTTTCTCTCCCACAGTCTTAAAGACATTCTGCCCGCATTATCGCTTAACTTCTTCGTCTTCTCCTCCAGCTCTTTTATCTGCTCTTTTGAAATTTCTTCAATTCCGTCGGATTTGAATACATCCGGATGAACCCGAGAGCCGCATACCGGGCAAGGCTCTCCCTCTTTCAATTCCTTTGCCAGTATACCCGCCTGATAATCATAGAAATATCTCCTTTTTTTAACAAGCTCATCTTCCGCCTTCCTAAAATCCTCCGCAGCTCTTTCATACAGCTTTTCCCAGCCCTCTATCTCCGAGTTTCCGAGCTGTATCTCCTTCTCCGATTTTATCAGTTTTTCCAAATCCTCTTCAAGCCTTTTTTCCTGCTTTATTCTGTTCTCCGACTCTACGAGCAGAGTCTTTGTTTCCTGAAGCTTTTTTACCTCTTCTTTCCAGCTCCTCTCCAGAGCTTCAAAGCTAGCCCGCTCGTCCTTTGCCGAAATATATCCTTTAGCGACTTCTGTCCTTTCAACTTCTTTTTTTTGCTTTAATTCTTTCTTAGTCTTTATCTCATAAAACAACTCCAGCGCTTTTCCCACCTTCTCCGCTATTCTGCTGTTTTCCGCAATTGCTCTGTCAAACAGACCTCGTTCACGCTGCTCTTTCTCTGAAAATTCTCTGTACTTATCTGTTATTTCTGTCAAAGCCGACTTATTTTTTTCAAGCTCCTTCTCTACTCTGTCAACCTCATTTTTCGCAGCTTCATATCTGTTATAAATTTCCTCTATCTCATAGGCTGAAACTATATTTCTTACAATCTCCGCCTCTTTTTCCACAGCCTCACTCTGTTCCTCACATCTGCGAATTTCTTCCCTTGCGGATGAAAGCTTTTCAAATGCTCTGTTCAACTGCTCCGCCTCTGCGGCAGCCTTCATTTTTTCATCTCTAAGCCCCGAAATCTTTCTATACTCTTCTTCCGCCGCTTTACCGTCAATCTTCATCCGCTCACAAATTCTTGCAAGAAACTCCGATGCCTTTTCGATATCGGTTATATCTAAATCCTTTTTAAATGTATAATCTCCATATCCTGCTTTATAACTTTCAGGAAGTTTGATTCCGTTTATCAGCACACCGCACTTTGCATTTACTTCCTTTATCGCCTCGTTCTTTGCGCTGCTCCCGGCTTTCAGCATTTCCGTGAGATTTTTATAGGCTTCCGTATTAAAGAGCTTTCTGAATATAGCCTGCTTATCATCTCCTCTAAGCACATCCATAAACTCGCCCTGGGCAATCATGGAAACCTGCATAAACTGATTTTTTTCAAGCTTCACTATCTCTTTTATCTTAATATTTGTTTCCGACAAATTCTGTGAAAATTCAGTACCGTCGGGAAGAATAAGCGAAACCTTTTCTTTTTCGCTTGTGAATTTTTTATCATTATCATTTTTCCTTTTGTACGGTCTTTTATATCTCGGATTTCTCTTTATACAATACTCTTCCTCCGTACTTCCGTTTCGTTCTGTAAATGTAAGGCTTACAAAAGGCTCCAAACTGTAATCGGAAAAATGACTTTGCAGCTCCTCTCCCGACTTTCTGTTATTATTTGAACCTGTTTCTCCGAACAAAGCGAAGGTTATTGCATCAAATATCGTTGTCTTTCCTGCTCCCGTATCTCCGGTAATCAAAAACAGGTTTTGCTTAGGTGTTGTAAAGTCTATCTCCACTCTTTTGCCGTACGAGCCGAATGCCTGTATAATGAGTTTTTTAGGCTTCATCCGCTAATCCCCCGAGTTCATTCTCAATCTTTTTTAAAATATCTTCCTCTCCCGCAGAAAGCCCCGACAAAAATTCTCTGCACATCTCCATGAGGCTGAGTTCCTCTTCAAACTCCGCTTTTGCCGTAATATTCCTTTCTTCTTTTTCGCGTCTTATTTCTAAAAGGTTTGGAAATATATTTCTCAGTCTTTCGGTAAAATCTATGTCAATGTCCTCTTCATTTCCGTTTAAAATGACAGTCACAAAATCGTCCGTCGCCTGTTTCAGCACTTCCTCAAAGCTGCCTCTTATAAGCTTTATCTTACGCAGCGGAGTCAGAGGCAATACTTCGGTCTTTATGTTTCCCTTTTCAAGCATATCAACCATTACTATCCCCTTTTCCTGCCCTGCCTCACTCACGGAGCAGGCAAGCGGCGTTCCGCAGTACCTGTGATATTCTCCCGACACTTTCCACGGCTTATGTATATGTCCGAGCGCGGAATAGTCAAAGTTCAGCAATACATCCGCAGCCACCATATCTATATTGCCTACCGATACTATCTCCGATTCCATTCTCTCCACATCCGCAGGATTTTTGCCTGTCGGTACATAGTATTGATGGCTTACAAATACATTTCTGCATCCGGTATCTATGCTCTCCCTTGCTAACAGCCTGTGTACAGCCTCGTCGTAAGAAAGCCCCTCTTCTCCTTCTT
>JBHADN010000253.1:0-3068 GCA_041855085.1 Catonella sp. | reverse complement strand
TAACAGCAATGTATAGCCGATACCTGTTACAAACAGAGCGCCGTATTTCGACACCAGGGCTATCATCTTACCAATCATATCCATTATTCGTTAACCTCTACACCTAATGACTTGGCAAGCTCTATTGCCGCCTCTTTCCATTCCTGATAAAGTCCCTTCTCGTTAACCTCTTTTAAAACTGCATTTATAGCATTTACAAGCTTGGTTTCTCCCTTTGTGCAGGCAATTACATTACCCTCCGAGGTGTAGTCGAATTTAAAATCGCTTATTACAAGATCCTTCTGCGAGGTTACTATCATTTCCGCAACGCCTATATCCAATGTAAGCCCGTCCGCCTTCTTTGTAAGCAAATCCATAACACCGTTATTTATATCTGTTATAAGTTTAACATTCGCCTCAGGAAGCTGCTCCTTAGTAAGGTCAACCTGTATGGAGCCGTTCTGAGCCATAACCGTCTTTCCTGCAAATGCCTCCGCGCTGTTAAGCACAGCCGCATCATCCTTATGTATTACAATTCCCTGTCCCTTACCGTCCGAAAGATTGAAGAAATCCGAAAGCTGCATATTTTGCGCGCGTTCCTCGGAGTAAGCAAGACCGGATATAGCCATGTCTACCTGACCTGTGGTAACCGCAGCCTTAATAGCGTCGAACTTCATAGGCTTAATCTCAAGCTTTACTCCAAGCGCATCTGCTATATACTGTGCAAGATCCATATCAGAACCCACATACTTCGCCTCTCCGCTGCTTAAGTCCACAAACTCGCTCGGAGCAAAGTCGGGACTTGTAGCACAGGTTATAACTCCCGCCTCGATTATCTTGTCAAGTCTGTCACCCTCTCCCGTGATTGCAGATAAATCTATCTTAGTCGCCCCGCTGTTTGAAACGCTTGCAGAACTTGTCGTGCTTGCCGTACTCGTCTTACTTGTCGTACTTGTTGTACCTGACGAACTTGTAGTGCTTGCTGCGGCTTGACTTCCGCTTGTCTTTGAAGCCGTACTGCCGTTTGTACTTGAGCAGGCTGTAAGCGCTGCCGCGAGAACAAGGCTTAAAACTGTCATTATCTTTGATTTTTTCATAATTTTATCTCTCCTCTTTTTTTGCTTGATATGTGAATGAAGATACTATAACACATTTACATGAATATTTAAAGTATTATTTTGTATAAATATTCATTTTTTCTCATGTTTTTTATACACATATTTTACAATTAACTGTCTTCCGGCATAACGATTACTGAAAAAATAAATGCTCTATGAGGGTTTTTGTACCTATAAGTATGAGAACCAGTCCGCCCGCTATCTCCGCCTTGGTCTTTAATTTTTCTCCAAATACGCTCCCCAGCTTTACTCCGAACATACAACAGACAAAGGTGGTTATGCCTATTACTGAAACGGCGGAAACTATATCCGTCTTTAAAAAAGCAAAGGTAACCCCTACGGCAAGTGCATCTATACTTGTCGCAACAGCAAGCGTTATCATAGTTTTTACATCCAGAGAGGCATTTACCATATCGCAGGAGCCTGATTCCCTTATCATATTTATGCCTATCAGCCCGAGCAGCACAAATGCTATCCAATGGTCTACGGAGCTTACAAGCTCCTTAAAGCCGCTCCCCAGCAAATAACCTATAAAAGGCATTATTGCCTGAAAAACACCGAAATAAAGTCCGCATATAAGCGCAGTTTTTATGCTCATCTTCTTCATAGCCAAGCCCTTACAGACTGAAACCGCAAAAGCATCCATAGACAGCCCCGCTCCGATAAATAAAACATCTGCAAAATTCATAATCTCTACACTCCTGACTGAAAATTATTCATAAAACTTCTATATATATACAAAGTAATGTATTTACAGCAGCGATCATTGTTATGTTTTTAACAATAACTGCATCTACCTGACAACTCTGTACATTCTCAAAACAATTATAAGGTGCATAAAAGTTGCCGAAAGCTGTCCGCTTCCACTTTTATGCACCTGAAATTTATATTTCAAATAAAATGTCGCTATAGCTCGGAACAGGCCAAAAACTCTTGTCTACAATCATTTCAAGACTGTCAATGACCGCTCTCAGTCCCGCCATCACAGGCACCGCCTTAAGGCACAGTTCCTCCGCCTGCTCTCTTACCGAAGCCATCTCAGCTACTTTGCCTGCAAGTTTTTCCAGTTCTCCTGTAGTGCCGTCCGCCTCTGCAAGCAGCTCCGACACTTTTTTCAGCAGGTTTCCCTGTACTTCTATGCCTATATCCATTCCCGTCTTTTTTATCTTATTAACCGAGTCCGCAAGAACGGTCTGATAGCGTATTACCGACGGAATATACAGCTTTCTTACCATATCGGACATGGTCTTTGCCTCAATCATAATAGTTTTCGTGTACTTCTCATACTGTATCTCCGCTCTGGACTCAAGCTCAGTCCTGCTGAGAACTCTCTCCTCCTCAAAAACCTTTACCGTATGTGCATTCACAAGTGCAGGAATTGCCTCAAGCATAGTCTTTGTATTAGGAAGCCCTCTCCTTGCCGCCTCTTCTACCCATTCTCCGGAATATCCGTTTCCATTGAAAATAATCCGCTTATGCTTCGTGAGGGTATCTATTATGAGGTCATGCACCGCCTGATTAAAGTCCTCCGCCCTTTCAAGCTCATCAGCCATTTTTCTGAATACATTGGCAACTATTGTGTTCAGCACGGTATTTGCTCCTGCTATCGACATGGACGAAGCTACCATCCTGAATTCAAACTTGTTGCCCGTAAATGCAAACGGAGATGTTCGGTTTCTGTCGGTAGCGTCCAGAAAAAGATTCGGAAGACTGTGGACTCCTATATCCAGCTTTCTGCCCTGCTTGCTTGAAGTTGCCTCTCCCGTTTCGATAATCTGCGTAACAAGGTCTTCAAGCTGATCTCCCAGAAAAATAGATATGATTGCCGGAGGCGCCTCATCCGCTCCCAGTCTGTGTTCATTTCCCGGATTTGACGCTGAAAGGCGCAGAAGTACGGCATTTTCATCAACCGCCTTTATTATAGCCGCAAGCACAAGCATAAACTGTGCATTTTCATGAGGCGTCTTACCC
>JBHADN010000252.1:0-6312 GCA_041855085.1 Catonella sp. | reverse complement strand
CCGCAGTTCCCGCAGGTATCCCCGGCTGTCAGGGTTTTATTACAATATGGACACTGCATCCTGCTACCTCAACTCTCTAATAGACTTATTTTCTCTTATAACTTCTTTTATAAGGTCGGTAACATCCGACACATCATTGTTGTTGATAGCATCTTCCACTTCTTCAACTTCAAGACTTGGCTGAAATTTCTCAAGCTCTTTTGCAAAATCAAGCATAAAATCTCCTTTCAAATTAAAATAATGTGGTACGATTTAAAGACTTCTTGTCTAAAAATCATACCACATTATGCGCCGTTATTCAATTGCAACTATGTAAAGCAACATAAGACCTGCGCTAAGCTATTTCTAATCCCGTACAGCTATAATAAGAGTTCCGAATACTATAAACAAAAATCCGAAAAGAACCCTCCTGCTCAGTCTTTCCTTAAGAACGAGCTTTATGCGTTCTTCAGCCTGCCTATCTGTTCTTCCACCTGTTTCAGCATATCCTGATACTTTGCAAGTTTCTCTTTCTCCTCCGTTATCTTAGCCTCCGGAGCCTTAGAAACAAACTTCTCGTTGCCTAACATCCCGTTTGAGCGTGCAACCTCTCCCTCAAGCCTCTTCTTTTCCTTTTCAAGCCTTTCTATTTCCTTGTCCACATCCACGAGGTCGGCAAACGGCATATATATAACCGCCTGCGAAATTACCGCCGATACGGCATTTTCATCTATACCCGCCTTGTCTGCCTGTACTGCTACCTCTCCTGCATAAGAAAGACTTGCAAAGAACTTCTCTCCCTCTTCAAATATCTTTCTTACTCCTTCTTTTTCCGCCACCACAATAACTTTTGCCTTTCTTGAAGGAGGTACATTCATCTCGGTGCGCACCGCTCTTATGCTCTTTACCGCCTCTTTTATGAGAGCTACCTCCGCTTCTTCCTTTGCAAAATCCCATTCAGGTTTAAATGCAGGCCATGCGGATATCATTATACTCTCTTCCATGGCGGAGCCTACTGCCGCATTCGGCTCATTTTCACGAAGTGCCTGATAAATTTCCTCCGTTACAAACGGCATAAACGGATGCAGAAGCTTAAGCATATTGATTAAAACCGTCTTTAAGGTGTAGAGTGCTGCCGCCTTGGTTTCGTCCGTATCGCTGTAAAGACGAGGCTTAACCATCTCTATGTACCAGTCGCAGAACTCCTCCCAGATAAAATCATAAACCTTTTGCGCCGCTATGCCCAGCTCAAATGAATCCATATTTTCCGTCATTTCTCTTGCGAGCTTATTGGCTCTGCTTAATATCCATCTGTCCGCAGGGGTAAGGTCGGAAAGTTCTATGTCGGCAGGTACTGCGGCTGCATCCAGATTCATCATTATAAATCTTGAGGCGTTCCATACCTTGTTTGCAAAATTTCTGCTCGCCTCTACTCTTTCATTGTAAAAGCGCATATCATTGCCGGGAGCATTTCCTGTAATAAGGGTAAATCTGAGGGCATCTGCACCATATTTGTCTATGATTTCGAGCGGATCTATACCGTTTCCGAGAGATTTGCTCATCTTGCGTCCGAGAGAATCTCTTACAAGTCCATGGAACATAACTGTGTGAAACGGAGCTTTTCCCGTCTGCTCAAAGGCTGAAAACACCATTCTTATTACCCAGAAGAAAATGATGTCGTAGCCTGTCACAAGCACATCGGTCGGATAGAAATATTTATATTCAGGTGTTTCTTCCGGCCAGCCCAAGGTTGAGAAAGGCCAAAGCGCCGAGGAAAACCATGTATCAAGCGTATCCTCATCCTGTACAAAATGTCTGCCTCCGCACTTAGGGCAAACATCCGGCTCTTCTCTGTCAACCACTACCTGTTTGCAGGATTTACAATACCATGCAGGTATTCTGTGTCCCCACCAAAGCTGTCTTGATATACACCAGTCCCTTATATTATCCGTCCAGTTAAAATAGGATTTATCCATCCTTTCAGGCACAAGCTTTAACTCTCCGGTTCTTACCGCCTCGCTTGCAGGCTTAATCATCTCATCCATCTTTACAAACCACTGCTCTTTTATAAGAGGCTCCACCACCGTGTTACAGCGGTAGCAGGTTCCTACATTGTGGCTGTGGTCCTCTATTTTTCCGAGCAAGCCCAGAGAGTCGAGCTCCTCAACTATCTTCTTTCTCGCCTCATATCTGTCAAGTCCCTCATATTTTCCGCCGTTTTTATTTATTGTGGCGTCATCATTCATTATGTTGACCTGAGGAAGATTATGCCTCTGTCCTACTTCAAAGTCGTTAGGATCGTGAGCGGGGGTAATCTTAACCACGCCCGTACCGAAGTCCATATCTACATAGGAGTCCTCTATAACCGGGATTTCACGCTCCGCTATAGGCAGCCACACCGTCTTCCCTTTCAGATGTGCATATCTTTTGTCCTCCGGGTTAACTGCTACGGCTGTATCTCCGAGCATTGTTTCAGGACGGGTGGTAGCAAACTCAAGAAATTCCGTTTTGCTCGGCTTACCGTTTTCCATAACCGGATACTTGATATGCCAGAAATGCCCCGCCTTTTCCTCATGTTCAACCTCCGCATCCGAAATAGAGGTATTGCACACAGGACACCAGTTTACAAGCCTTGAGCCTTTATATATGAGCTTTTTGTTGTAAAGCTTTACAAATACTTCTTTAACCGCATCGGAGCAGCCCTGATCCATAGTAAAGCGCTCTCTCTCCCAGTCACAGGAAGAACCGAGTTTTTTAAGCTGAGAAATAATCCTGCCGCCATATTCCTCTTTCCATTCCCAGGCTCTTTTTAAGAACTCCTCTCTGCCGAGTTCCTCCTTAGAAGTTCCTTCCTCTTTAAGCTTTTCCACTATCTTAGCCTCCGTAGCTATGGACGCATGATCCGTTCCCGCCTGCCAGAGTGCTTCAAAGCCCTGCATTCTTTTAAAGCGGATAAGAATGTCCTGCATAGTATTGTCCAGAGCATGTCCCATATGAAGCTGTCCCGTGATATTCGGAGGCGGCATAACTATGGTAAATGGCTTTTTATTCGGATTTACCTCCGCGTGAAAATACCTTTTATTTGTCCAGTCTGCATAGATTTTATCCTCAATCTGTTTCGGATCGTAGGTCTTTTCAAGTTCTTTTTTCATATCTTCTCCTTTTTCAAGTATTTTTTACATTCCTTAGTGTGTCCGCCGATATCCTGCCGGAGGCTTTTTATGTCATACAACATAAAAAAAGCCCCCTCCCTCAGTTTCCTAAGGGCGAGAGCACAATCCCGCTGTACCACCTTATTTCATGGCAAAACACCGACAACCTGTCCGAATTATTCACTAAACAATTCGCGGCATTTTACCACCTTTTATTCCATAACGGGGAAACCGTCATCTCCTAATCTGTACCCCGTACACTTTTTCAGAGATGCTGTTTGAAAGCTACCTTCACCGCTTATTTTCAGGACTTTTCACCTACCAGCCCCTCTCTGCGAAAACTTGACGGCTACTCCTCTTTCGCACTACATTTAATCGTTATGATATCTAATACTTAAACTTTTGTCAACCGAAAAGTTTCAAAATGCACAGAAACAGACAGGATAGTTAGTCGTCATTTCCCAGATAATCCGCCGCTACCTGTGTAAAGAGTTCCACACCCTTTCTGAACTGACTTTCATCGAGAGCAAATCTCGGATTGTGATGAGGAAAAACCTCTCCGTCAATCTCCATCGGAGTGCTTAAGAACATGAAGGCTCCCGGCTTTCTCTCCAAATACTCCGAAAAGTCCTCCGCTCCCATAACCGGCTTCTTCATCCACACGACATCGTCCTTGTCAAAGACTTTAACCGCCGCATTGTACACTCTTTCGGCAATCTCTTTGTCATTTACGACAGGAGGTGCATTCCATATATAGCTGTATTCCAGCTCCGCCCTGAAGGCTTTTGCAACATTTTCTCCTATCTCACCTATTCTCCTCAGTATTAGCTCTCTTACCTCCTTGGATGTTGCCCTTGCGGTCCCCTCAAGATATGCCTCATTCGGTATTACATTGAAAGTTGTTCCGCTTGTAATCCTGCCTACGGTAATTACTGCTGATTCGGTAGGATCGACCTCCCTTGCCGCTATCTCCTGCAATGCGGTTACTATGTATGAGCCTATTACTACAGGATCTTTCCCTTTGTGAGGATAGCCTGCGTGTGAACCGTAGCCCTTTATTTTCATGCAGAAGAAATCCGAACTTGCCATCATAGGGCCGTCGCTTAACAGCAGCTTTCCTGAAGGGTAGCCCACTGCGGTATTTCCGACATGAAGCCCTATTACGAAGTCCGCATCGTCTACCGCTCCTGCACCCGCCATAAGCCTCGCACCCTCTCCCGACTCCTCTGCCGGCTGAAATAAAAATTTTACCTCTCCGCCAAATTCATCCTTCAACGAATTTATTACCCAAACTGCGCCGAGAAGTATGGCTGTATGGGCATCATGTCCGCAGGCATGCATACAGCCGTTGTCCGACGCGAAAGGAAGCCCTGTTTGTTCTACAACCTCAAGCGCGTCCATGTCCGCCCTTATAGCCATTACTTTACCCGACTCTCTGCCGCCTTTTACCTTAGCCACAATAGAGTGAGGAGTTCCCACTCCCCTCTCATACTCAACACCTATTTCATCCAAAACCTTACACACATAATCCGCCGTCTTCGGCAACTCCAACGCTATTTCGGGTATTTTATGCAGATGTCTTCTCCATTCTATGACCTTACTCTCCACTTCGCTTACTACGGCTTTGATGTCCATAAACTCTCCTTATCCTACAATCTTTCCAGGCCGCAGAACTTGTAGCTGTTCCTTGTTACCTTTTTTACCTCATACAGCGCTTCATCCGCTCTTTTCAAAAATTCATCTATATTTGAGTCCTTGGCAAATATATCAAAGCAAATTCCCTGCGTTATAGTTACAACATCCGACACCTTTGAAAATCTGTGCTCAAATGCCCTCGACTGTATATTTTTCTTCAGACTCCTTACGAAACTCTCCACCTCGCTTTGCAAAAATCCGGGATATATGAGCACAAACTCATCTCCGCCGTATCTTGCGGCATAAATCTTAGGGTTTTCCGCCATTACTCTCTTTATCTCTTCTGCGATAAACTTAATACACACATCTCCCATCTGATGACCGTAGTTATCGTTATACTGCTTGAAATAATCTATGTCGAGTATCTCAACCGCCAATCCCCTCGGATTTTTAGCCAGATATTCGGACAGACCTACCGTATACTCGTTGTATGCCATTCTGTTAGGCAAACCTGTAAGCTCATCCACCTTGGATTTTGTCTGAAGCATGGCATTTTCCCTGAGATATGCCACCATTCGGTTTACGCTTTCTACAATAAGTCCTATCTCTCCCTTGGCATCTACCTTAAGTTCCTCTTCAGGTATCACTCCCGCCTCAATCTGCCTGAGGTAGAAGTTTACTTTGCTCATTGCTCCCAACCACCTTTTTACAAGTATCACAACTATTACGCAGACACCAAGCATAAAGAACACCATAGTAATAGATACTCTGGCAACGCTTTCCGAAATTTCCTTCTTTAACTCCACTATACTTCTTCCGACCACCATCGCACCGATGATATTTCCATCCTTGTCTTTAATACTCTCATAAAAGCAAAAGATTTTATCTCCGGCAACATTGGCTTCTCCGCTGAAAAATCCCTGTTTTTCAATCCCTTCGGCTACATCCTTTGAAATATAGGTTCCGAGTATGGATTTCTTTTCCGAATCCCTTGTACTTCCGGCAGCCCTGAGGTAAGGCGCTATCTCATAGTCCCTGTCCTCCTTCAGAGCGGCAAGAAAATGCTCATCGGTTTCACTCTTCTTTATAAACACATAGGAGAGTGTTCCCGTATTTTCTTCAATGTACAAAAAAGGCTTAAGGTTGGCATTTTCTTCGGTTCCATCTCCTATAAGCACATCTCCGAAGTATATAGCCCCATCCCTGACCTCCCAGTCATAATATGAAGCATTGTATTTAATCATGTCCTCAAGGTAACTCTTATCCGTCTTCAGTCTTTCCGCTATCAGCCTTTCTTCAATTTCCGTCATAGTGTTGTTGACAACAAGATTCATGCAAACCAATATAAATGTGACCAGAATTATGCCTGAAACAATAACTTTAGAATATAAACTGCCAAATTTTATATTTCCTCTAAAAGTTCTAGCCATATCCCAATTATCTCCTTAACAAACTTATTTCGTTCCATTGATGTCCGGTTTCCGATGCTATTGACAAATGCGCCTGCTCCCGACATCCGCAGGATATTTTGCAAATAATTAGAGTT
>JBHADN010000251.1:0-5414 GCA_041855085.1 Catonella sp. | reverse complement strand
CACAAAGAGCCTTTTTTGCATCTCTTAGCAGTTCTCTTTTGATGGGAACATTTTTATTATTTTCCATTACGAAACACCTTATCTCCATATCAATAAATCTTACAAAGGAAAGATTTACAGCAAAGCTCTTATGAGGGCTAAAAAAGAGACCAACCGGAAGCGGACTTATAAGCTCCGAAAGCTTGCCGTAGACTTCAAATACATCTCCGTCCCTAAGATAAATAAGCACCTTGTGCATTTGCTGTTCCATATAAAGAATATTTGCAAAGGGAAGCCTTTCCGTAATCCCCTTTCTTTGCACCAAAAGGGAGGGTACATCATTTTTCTTTAGCAGAGAAAGATGTAAAATATCCTCTATGCTCTCCTTATCGTAGGGCTTTTCGATATATTTCAGAGCGGACAGGCGGTAGCTTTCAAGGGCGTGGTCTTTGCTCGTGGTTACAAAGGCTACGGGAATATCCTTATCCCTCTCACGAATTAGCCTTACCACTTCCACACCCGTAATAGAACTGTTCATATAAATATCCATAAGAATAAGGTCAAACTTTCCCTTTTCAAAAACCTCAAGCAGCTTTTCGCCGCTTTCAAAAACATAAGCCTTATTTTTTATATCGCTTTCATCAAGCAGTTTTAAAAGCTTATCTCTTTGCTCTCTTTCATCTTCGCAGATTGCTATTTTAAGAAGCTCTGCCATTTTTTTCACTCCTTTTTATAAGGTACAAGTTAATTTCACCCTGAACACTAAGCTAAGTTTCCTTGCGGCTTGTTCGTCATTACATATTCACATTATATCATAAATACTAAACTCAGCCGTCGCCAAGGTCGGCTCGGCTTCGCTAAGTATTTAGATACCGCTCACACTAAATTCGAACTTCGCCTTGCGGCTTGTTCTCATTAAGTGTTCACATTATATCACACATTCACATTTCCGTCAATTTGTCAAGTACGAATTATGACGAGCATTCCCGCATTTCTCGTACTGGCGTAATATGGGCAGTTTCCTATAAAATGTACCGAGCGGAGCTTGCAAATCGCTTCAAAATCAAAAATACCCAAAGAGGTATGAAGATATGAAAGCACAAAAAAATCAAAAAAATAACAAAAAGAAAGGATGAAGAAAAAGTGAAAACTGAAATAAAAATAATGGCTTTAAGAAAAAGAATATTAGCAGCCCTCCTTATACCGGCTATGGTGCTAAGTCTTATAAGCCTCTCGCCGCAGACGGCATTTGCGGCTGCTGCATACCCTGTCTGGGTAGGGGGGGTGCAGGTAACCGATGCCAACAAGGATAATGTGCTGGGTAATACAGGCACTCCTACGGTAACATACGACCCTGTCTCTAATAAACTCACATTAAACAATGCGAATATACAGGTGGCAGACTGTCCTGAGAATTTTGCGGGATCTGTTGATAAAGTCGGAATTGCAAGTGATACAACTTCCGGTTTTATTATTGAGCTGATGGGGGATAATAGTATTGTCAGCGATGAACCGTCAGGTGAAACGACAGGGATATATTTGAATGTTTCAAATTCGACAATAAAGGGGGACGGAAGCCTCAATATAAGTTTCGCAGATAATGCCTCCGCTCAAAAAAATCGCGGTATTTCTGGAATAAATATATTTATTAGGGGCAACGCTGCGGTTAAAGTGAACAGCGGCGATGCAAGTGAAACGAGCTATGGAATCTGGTCATATCAAGATAATTGTTCAATATACGATAATGCTAAAGTTGAGGTGAGTGCGGGGAACGCACCCGAAAGCATAGGAATTAAGGGAACAGTTAATTGTATAGACGAGGCGGAGCTTGTGGCAAGGGGATATACGACAGCAATAAAAAAAGTAAGATTAGTCTCTACGACAAACTGGGAAATCAAAGCCGGCACAGATATAGACGGAAGTGATGCCGACTATGCAGAGCAAGGTGTTTTGATGGATGAGAGCTTGATGGCAGGATACAGATATCTCAGCATTAAACCCGGTGAGCAGATAGAAATGTATGATATATGGTTGGGCGGGAAACGGATAACGAGTAAGAACAAGGACAATGTGCTGGGTGATACAGGCACTCCTACGGTAGTATATGACCCTGTTACTAATATACTTACACTAAATAATGCGACTATACAGGATATGAAAAACATAGGGAGGGAATCTATAGGGGTGATATTTCTAAAAAAGGATTTAACGATTAACTTAGAGGGAGAAAATATAATTGCATTTGACAAAATGTCATACAAGCCCTTATGTAGTATAATGACTGATTATAACAACAGCCTTACAATACAGGGAGAAGGCAATCTCACGATAAATACGGGTGATAGAACTACATATAATAACTATGGGATCTATCTATTCCAAAGAGTTACTAAAAAAGGCAGCGGAACATTAACCATAAATGCAGGAAAAGGAAAAGAAAACAGCTTCGGAATAAGTGTAAAAGAAACCCATATCGAGGACGGCAGGATTATCATAAACAGCGGCGAAGCGGCAAATGAAAGCTATGGTCTAAAGGGAGCACTTCATATCAGCGGAAACGGCATAATCGAGGCGAGTGCAGGCACATCGGTGAAGAGCATAGGCATTTTTACGGACGGAAAGGAACTTAGCCTATCGGATAATGCAAGACTTGTGGCAAAGGGCGAAAACGGCGGTCTGCTCGCAACAGGTACTAAGAATATATCCCTTGCCACCCCCGTTGTTAAGACATCTTCAAATACAGACGGCAGCGGACTTGTAAAAGCCGATATGGCTAATCTAAGTGCTATCGCAGGCGAGGGTTCGACCGCCAAATATATTAAAATCAGAGAGCGTGGACCTGAGTATAGCATTATAACTCAGGTATCAAACGGCAGTTTGGAGATAGCAGACGGAAAAACAGGCGAATACGAGGAAGAAGAAGTAAGCTTTACGGCAAAGGCGAATGATGAGTACACACTTGAAAGCGTAGCGGTAAAAGATGCAAATAATGAACCTGTTAAGGTATCGGGCGATATAAATCCGGACACCGGCATAGGCACATATAAATTACTTATGCCGGCAAGTGATATAACAATAGAACCGATAATAAAACCTATACTCTATAAAGTAACGGTAGAGGGAAGCTCTGACAGTAACAGCGGAGCGGGAGAATACAAAAAAGGAGCGACAGTTACCCTAAATGCAGGCTATAAATCCGGCTACAAGTTTACAAACTGGACAAGCGAGGATGCGGAAGTAGTATTCGCAGATGCTAAGTCAAGTACGACTACTTTTACAATGCCTGATAAAGCCGTAGCGGTAAAAGCAAACTTCGCCGTAGATAACAGTCAATCGGGTACGGGGTATGTCGGCTCTATTCAAGACCAAACGGCGGATCAGGATAAAGAAAGTGAACCGACCGTTTCCGAAGAAGCACCGAATCTTCCTATAAATGCCGAGATTTCTGTCAAGGCTAAGAAGGGTGCGGACAAAACTTCGGGCTTAAAGCTTTCCGATAAGAGCCTTGAAAAAGGGATTTTAAAAGCAAAGGAAGAAGCGAAGAAAAACGCCAAGACAGATAAGAAGATAGCGGTAAAAGTAAATGCCGATATTCCAAAAGGTGTAGATGCAGCCTCTATCAGTATAAGCAGAAGCTCTCTTGAAAGACTTCTAAGTGAGGACATAAGCAGTTTTGATGTGAATACTCCTTTTATAAAGATAAGTTTTGATAAAGCTTCATTACAGGAAATCAAAAATCAAAGCAAAGGAGATATCGTAATCTCCGCCGCAGCTAAAAGCGGACTTAAGGGAGAAGCGAAAAAACTGATAGGAAAAAGACCGCTTTATGATATTAAGCTAAGCTACGGCAAGGGCAAAGAGGTTACGGACTTCGGTAAGGGAAAGGTAAGAGTATCCATTCCTTATAAGCCTGCCCAAAAAGAAGCGGCGGGAGCTTTGTTTGCAGTTCATGTTGTCGGAAACGAAAAAGCGGAGAAACTTGCAGGTTCTCTTTATGATGCAAACAGCAAAGCCCTTATATTCGCCACAAATCATTTCTCGCTTTACGGTGTAGGCTATACTGCACCGTCCGAAAAATTTGATGACATCAAAAATCACTGGGCGAAAGATTCCATCGACTATGTGGTCGGCAGAGGACTTATTAGCGGAAGCTCTGAAAATAAATTTTCTCCGAATGAAAACATGACAAGAGAAATGCTTGTAGCGGCACTTGGCAGACTTTCAGGAATAAATGACAAAGACTATAAGACAAACAGCTTCAGTGATGTGAAAAGTGACAGTGTAAGTCGTCCGTATATAGAATGGGCATACAGCAAGGGCATTGTAAACGGAATCGGAGGCGGTGAGTTTGCACCGGAGAGAAGTATCACAAGAGAAGAAATCGCAGTAATATTTGAAAGATATGCCAAAGCCACAGGCTATACCCTGCCTCTTACTCGTGAAGCAAGCATTTTTGCAGACCGAGATAAGATAGGAAAGGAGTACAGTTCAGCCGTTACGGCTATGCAGCAGGCGGGAATTATGATGGGCGTAGGCGAAGGCAAATTCAATCCGAAAGGCAATGCTACAAGGAGCGAAGTATCTTCTATGCTTAGCCGCTATATCGGGCTTACCCTTACACCGGAAACGGCGCAGGGATTTGCATTAAATGATGCGGGCAGCTATCTCTACTACAAGGACGGAAAAGCTCTTACAGGCAAACAGGTGATTGAGGGCAAAGTATACTTCTTTGACGACGGCGGAGAGCTTAAAACAGGTTTTGTAAAGGACGGAAGCTCTTGGAGATATTATGACGGAAATAAGGTGCATAAGGGATGGCTTAAACTGAAAGAAGGCGGAGAAGAAAAGACCTACTATCTGAATAAAAACGGCTTAATGGAGTCGGGAAAATGGCTCAAGATAGACGGTAAACAGTATTACTTCTATCCGGACGGCTCACTTGCCGTAAATACCGAAATAGACGGATACAAAGTTGACGGTAAGGGAGTAAGGAAAGGAAAATAGATTACAATCCGAAGCATATTAGTGAAGTAGCTCCATTGATAATCGGGTTTGTCAGTATGGTGAGAGCCTGCCGAATATTTCGGTAGGCTCTTTGCTTAGAAAAAGAATGGTTGCCTCATTTTAAATCGTACTTGGAAAACTGCAAGGGAGATAGTGCATTATGATTGTTATTTGTAATAATACAGAGAATAAATTGTCAAAAATCACATAAGAGTGGTATATGCAGGATTAAACAATATCTTATTTGTATGCCTTTTTTTGTGGTCATATTTTGATAAAAGCGTCCTATGGGATTTTCTCCTATGGGGCGTTTTTCTTTGAATAAAAATAGCAATCTATCACGCTCGCTCCCCTCCTACTCTCCTTTTGATTTTAATTTTTCAGTTAAGTCAAAAGGAGGAATAACAATGAAAAAAATTAACCTGAGGGAT
>JBHADN010000250.1:0-3543 GCA_041855085.1 Catonella sp. | reverse complement strand
CAAGTATTTTATCAAGTCTTGACTTTTCTACATTCAATATCTTGCCTCTAAGCGGAAGTATTGCCTGAGTAGCCCTATCTCTCGCATCCTTAGCCGAACCGCCTGCAGAATCTCCCTCCACGAGATATATTTCACAATTATCCGGATTTCTGTCTGAACAGTCAGCAAGCTTACCGGGAAGATTCATATTTTCAAGAGAGGTTTTTCTTCTTGTCAAATCTCTTGCCTTTCTTGCCGCATCTCTCGCTCTTTGTGCGAGCAGAGCCTTCTCCACTATCATTCTTGCTATAGACGGATTTTGCTCCAAAAATATCATAAGCTGCTCACTTACTACATTTTCCACCGCTCCCCTTGCTTCACTGTTGCCCAGCTTCTGCTTGGTTTGCCCTTCAAACTGCGGTTCAGGTATCTTAACGCTGACTATGGCGGTCATACCCTCCCTTATATCTTCTCCGGCAAGAGCGGGATCTGAGTCCTTTACAAGCTTCATAAGTTTCGCATACTCATTAAAGGTCTTTGTTATCGCATTTCTAAAACCTGTGAGGTGGGTTCCTCCCTCGGGAGTGTTTATATTGTTTACAAAGCTGTAGCAGCCTTCATTGTAGCCGTCATTGTGCTGCATAGCCACTTCTACCGCCACACTTCCCTTTTTTCCCTCGCAGTATATTATTTTATCGTAAATAGGAGTCTGGTTTTTATTCAGATACTCAACATACTCCATTATACCTCCCTCGTAGTGGAAGGTGCTTGTCTTTATATTTTCCTCTCTTTTGTCGGTAAGGCTTATTTTAAGCCCCCTTGTAAGAAATGCCATCTCTCGCAGGCGATGTTTTATTGTGGCATATTCAAAAACGGTTTCCTCAAATATTTCTTTATCTGGTAAAAATGTTACGGTAGTTCCATGTCTTTCAGTTCTTCCGATTTCGACAAGTTCCGTTATTACCTTGCCTCTCTCGTATCTCTGCTTATACATTTTTTCATCTTTTTCCACCACTACTTCAAGCCACTCGGAAAGCGCATTCACAACAGAGGCACCTACTCCATGAAGACCGCCTGAAACCTTATATCCGCCGCCTCCGAATTTTCCTCCTGCATGAAGTACCGTAAAAACAACCTGTACAGCCGGAAGCCCCGCCTTTTTGTTTATACCTATAGGTATTCCTCTTCCGTCATCAATTACAGTAACGGAATTATCCTCATTTATGAACACCTGTATATGAGTACATTCTCCTGCAAGCGCCTCATCTACAGAGTTGTCAACTATTTCGTATACCAGATGATGAAGTCCTTTAAGGGAGGTAGAGCCTATATACATACCCGGTCTTTTTCTAACCGCCTCAAGCCCTTCAAGTATCTGAATCTGGTCAGCTCCGTACTCTGCACTCATCTGTTTACCTCGCTTTTGTCATGTTGATAATTAAAAAACCTGTCCGTTTAATACTCTGTATACTCTGCTTTCGGACTTTCTCTTTTCTACAAATTCTTCAAGTCCGGTGCAGGTTATAATTGTCTGTATATCTCCTATACTGTTTATGAGATAGTTCTGTCTGTGTCTGTCAAGCTCCGACAGCACATCATCCAGAAGAAGTATAGGGTTATTTCCCGTTTTTTTCTTAAAAAGCTCTATTTCGGAAAGCTTCAAGGACAGAGCCGTACTTCTTTGCTGCCCTTGAGAACCGAACTTCCTCACATCATTTCCGTTTATGTAAAAAACAATGTCATCCCGTTGCGGCCCTGTAAGCGTGCTTTTTTGATATATGTCATTTTTCAGATTTTTTTTAAGTTTTTCTGAGAAAGCATCTTCTGTCACATTTGGAAGGTAATATATACAAATTTCCTCTTTTCCTCCTGTGAGATTGGCATGTATGGGCACAATTATTTCGTTAAGTTCCTCAATAAACTTTCTTCTGCTCTTTATAATCTCTCTTCCGAAGATTATCAATTGTTCATCCCACACATCAAGAGTTTCTTTCAGACTCTCATCAAGACTTATCTGTTTAAGCAGGTTGTTTCTCTGTAAAAGCACCTTACTGTATTTAGTAAGATTGTACAGATATATTTTCTCTATCTGCGAAAGCTCCATATCCACAAATCTTCTTCTCTCTGAAGGACCGTCCTTTATCATGCTCAAATCCTCAGGAGAAAAAAATATAAGCTGCATTATCCCGAAAATATCTGCCGATTTTCGTATTGGAATTCCGTCAAGTGCTACACCCTTCGACTTGGATTTTTTAAGATGTATATCTATCTTTCTGTCTGTTCCATCTTTTTCTAAAATAAGCCTGATATGCGCCTCTTCTTTTCCCAAACGAATAATTTCTTTATCCGTGCTTCCTTTATGCGACCTTGTAGTTCCCGATAAATATATGGCTTCAAGTATGTTTGTTTTGCCCTGGGCATTGTCGCCGTATAAGATATTTAATCCCTTATCAAACTCAATGCTTATATTCTCTATATTTCTGAAATCATTAAGTGCAAGAGATTTAATTCTCATCCGCCACAACCCTTATTTCTTCGCCCTTGTAGGTAACTACATCCCCCGGAACTATTTTCTTGCCTCTCCTTGTATCAATTTCTCCGTTTACGGACACAAGGCTGTTCTGTATAGCATACTTAGCCTCAACTCCATTGTCTACAAGTCCTGCAAGCTTTATAAGCTGTCCAAGTTTAATAAAATCATCTTTTATTGTTACGGTCTGCATATTTTTCCTCTCTATATATCTTCAGGATTAAAGTTTACAGGAAGAATTATGTACAAATAACTCTCCTCTTCGTTTTTAATAAAACATGGCGCTTTAGGATTGAAAAGATATATATCTATCTCCTCATCCTCTATAACCTTTAAAGAGTCCATGATAAGTATAGGATTAAAACCTATAAGTATGTCTTTTCCCTGCTTGCTTATTTCAACATCCGTATTCATATTTCCTGTAGATGCCTTTATACTGATGTTCATGTTTTCATCGGTAATATTCATAATTACCGGTCTTCTTTCTTTATCACTTACAAAAGGCAGGGCGGAATCAAGATTCTCAAGGAATTCTCTTTTATTTATTTTCAACTTTGTTTCGTAGTCATTTGAGAACATCTGGTCAACATTGTAAAACTCTCCGTCTATAAGTCTTGAATTTACAACTGTACTTCCAAACTCAAAAACTATGTGCTTTTTCGAAAAATAAATAGTTACCTCATCTGAAAGCTCGCTCGAAAGTATCTTGCTTATTTCACTTAGAGTCTTTCCCGGTACAACAGCCTTTATATCTTCTACACTTCCTTCAAGACTTGCCTTTCTTATGGATATTCTGTGACCGTCAAGAGCTATGAGTCTGAGTTTTCCCTCTTTTACTTCTAAAAGCTCTCCCGTCATTACCTTTGTGTTTTCGTTATTCGATATGGAAAATATCGTCTGTCTTATCATTTCCTTTAAGGTAAACTGTGAAAGCTTTATGCTGTTTATTTTTTCAATATCAGGCAATGCAGGAAATTCCTCCGTACTCTGACCTGAAATTGTAAATACGGATTTCCCGCATTTTATGGTAGCCT